>CAINBI010000018.1 GCA_903846555.1 uncultured Pseudomonadota bacterium | reverse complement strand
TGAATAATGCGCTTCAGCGCATATATTCCACGGACATGCCAAGAACCGGTAACCCACCTCTTGCCTCAAAGCTGGTTCGGAATTCGGCTAAGATGGGGAATGCGCGGGCAAATGTTCAAACTCGGTGACAGCATCCAAATTAATGGCTAATTTTGCAGTTAAAAATGCTTGAATAATCGGTTTTTGACTGCTTGGAATACGCACTACCGAAGTTGGCTCAAGAAACTTGCCAGTACCCACCTTGCGTCCCCCGCCAGGTAAGTTTTTGCGCGGCGCAATTTTACTTGTTTGCGCTGTTAGGTTTTTTAATTCGATAATATTAGACATGCAATTATTGTAACAATTATTACTATCCTTGGTCAATGTATAGGCCGATTGATCAAGGATAGCTGATTTTCAAGACTAAACTTACATATGTAGCAAGGGCACAATCAGCAACGCAACAATGTTAATGATTTTAATGAGCGGGTTTACCGCTGGTCCTGCGGTGTCTTTGTACGGGTCGCCTACCGTGTCGCCAGTCACTGCGGCTTTGTGCGCCTCTGAACCTTTGCCGCCGTGGTTGCCATCTTCAATGTATTTTTTGGCATTATCCCAAGCGCCACCACCAGTACACATGGAAATTGCAACGAATAAGCCAGTCACAATCGTACCCATTAACATGCCACCTAAGGCCACAGGACCAAGAATTAAGCCCACCGCGACAGGCACGGCCACGGGTAATAGTGATGGAATCATCATTTCTTTAATTGCAGCTGTAGTGAGCATATCAACCGCTTTGCCGTATTCCGGTTTCGCTGTGCCTTCCATAATGCCTTTGATTTCACGAAATTGACGGCGCACTTCTTCAACGACCGCACCCGCTGCTCTACCAACGGCTTCCATCGCCATCGCAGCGAATAAGAACGGTATTAATCCGCCAATGAATAAGCCAATAATCACCATCGGGTCGCTTAGATCAAATTTAGCAACCATGCCAGCACCTTCCAGTTTGTGGGTGTAATCCGCAAACAATACTAAAGCTGCTAAACCTGCAGAGCCAATCGCATAGCCTTTTGTTACGGCTTTGGTGGTGTTGCCTACGGCGTCTAATGGGTCGGTCACATCACGCACTTCTTTCGGTAAGCCGGCCATTTCGGCAATGCCGCCAGCATTATCGGTAATGGGGCCGTAAGCATCAAGCGCGACCACAATGCCAGCCATACTCAACATGGAGGTTGCGGCAATGGCCACGCCATATAATCCGCCTAAATGATGAGAAACAAATATTGCCAAACATACTGACAGTACAGGCCAGGCAGTAGACTTCATTGAAATGCCTATGCCTGCAATGATGTTGGTGGCATGACCGGTAGTAGAGGCTTGAGCGATGTGTTTTACTGGCGCGTAATCGGTGCCCGTGTAATATTCAGTTATCCATACTAAGGCTGCCGTCAGCACTAAGCCTACAGTGCATGCGCCAAATAGCTGGTTGGCAGAAACGGCAAGATCACCCGCCATTAATCCTTCAGGAAACATTTTCATAGTGACAAAGTAAAATAACACTAGTGACAAAGTGCCAGCCACCGCCAGACCTTTATATAACGCTGGCATTACGTTTTTCATACCAGGTGTGGCTTTAACAAAGAAGCAGCCAACAATAGAGGCGGCGATAGAAACCGCAGCTAACATCAGTGGATATAAAATGCCATTAGCGCCGGCGTTGGTGAGTAATAAATGACCCAACACCATCGTGGCAATTAAAGTTACGGCATAGGTTTCAAATAAATCGGCCGCCATACCGGCGCAGTCGCCTACATTGTCGCCAACGTTATCGGCAATAACCGCTGGGTTGCGTGGGTCATCTTCAGGAATGCCAGCTTCCACTTTACCGACCAAATCAGCGCCTACGTCAGCCCCTTTGGTGAAAATGCCGCCACCTAAACGTGCGAAAATTGAGATGAGGGAAGAGCCGAATGCGAGGCCGATGAGCGGATCTAGGTTGTTTGCTTTTTCACCACCTAAAAACCAGTAGAAACCAGCCACGCCCAATAAGCCTAAGCCTACAACCAACATGCCAGTAATTGCCCCGCCTTTAAAAGCAACATCAAGTGCCGGTGCAATGCCGCCAGTGGCAGCTTGCGCCGTACGCACATTGGCTTTTACTGAAACATTCATGCCGATAAAGCCACAGGCGCCAGACAAGACGGCGCCAATGACGAAGCCTAAGGCAGTGGTAGGGCCTAAAAATAGCCAGATTAAAATAGCTAACACAACACCTACAATGGTTATTGCTTTATATTGACGTGCCAAATATGCAGCAGCCCCTTGTTGAATTGCGCTTGCAATCTCCTGCATGCGTTCATTGCCGGCGGGTAGGCCAGAAATCCATTTACTCATTATTACGCCATATAACACCGCTAAAACAGCGGCTCCGATGATAATCATTATTGCAACTGACATGACTTCCCCTTATCTGAATTTTTATAAAACCCGCGCTCCTGTGTTAATAAATTAGCTTATAGACTAATTGTTTTAAAAACACTTGGAGCGTAGATTTAACATTGAAATACAACGTTAAAATAAAACTAGCGTGAATTGAAACCAAGAACAAATACAAAGTGTTAAACAAGCGACGAACAATCTCGAAAACGATTTATCTAAAGCCTAAGTTTTCCCGAAGATGATTTTAAAAAAGTGTGTTGTTTATTATTGAAGCACATTTAATGATGTAAACAGTTTGTAACAACAATTTCATTATTGCACTATTAAGTGACGCTAACAACCGTTTATACGGTGTGGTTTAGCGCGCATCGTTTAGCCACAAGCACTTACTGATTAGGTGCAGCATCAGTGTTGTCCTGAGATACGATTTTTAACCCATGGTAACTCATTGAATACAATTTACTAAATAGAATATTTTTCCGAAATCGATTTCAACTTGTGCCAAACTTCTGACTTTTGTCAGGAGCTTGTATATGCACACAGGCAAACTCGTGTTTTCTCAATTGATGGAGCACCTGTCACTGCACACGTTTCGACGGTGTGTAGCCAAATATCCAAGAAGGACTACCCACAACACCTGCGGCGCATCAAGTTTCACGACGCCTTACACAACAAAGACCTGATCTTTATGACCAACAACTTCGATTGACCTGCGCTGACCATCGCCCAGCTTTACCGTTGCCGTTGGCAGGTAGCGCTATTCAAGTGGATCAAGCAGCCTCTTTGTATCAAACGCTTTCACGGCACCTCCGAAAATGTGGTGAAAACGCAGATATGGATCGCCATCTCGGTTTACGTCTTGGTTGCCATCGTGAAAAAACGGCTCAAAATCGAGGCTTCGCTCTACACAATATGGCAGATTCTGAGCCTGATGCTATTCGAAAAAACACCACTCGATCAACGGTATAACAAGATGGAGTTACAAATGCACGCGCCTGAAAATTATAACCAATTGAATTTATTCAAATAAATTTCTGGACACTGCTGGTGCAGTATAAAAATAGATCGCGGCTAAGGGCTGTGTTTTTAATCGGCTTTGGTCGCTAGCCTAGCTAGGGCATCACCAAGTGGCGTGCCAGCTAATTTTTTAGCCAGTATTTTCAAGTCTGAAGCGGCTTGCGAGCTGAGTTTTTTGATGGCTTTGGGCTTGGTTTGCGGGGTAGATTTAACTTGCACTTTCACCCGAATTGAAGTAACTTCACACTCTTGCTTTTCTAGCCTAATCAACAGGCTAGGGATGAAAAGCTTAATTTTTGCGGCAACAGCATTGCTGTGTGCCAATATGGTGAATTGTTGATTTTTAATAGCGGTTGCATGGCTAAGTTTAGCTAAGTTATCTGGCGCAATCGCTTCCCAAATATTTTGCGCAGTTTGAGCTTCCTTAGTATGTGCATTTAATGCAATTAACTCAGGATGTTTCAGTAAAGAATTAAACTGGCGCATGGCAGCTGGTGTTGAATGTACTAGTAGTCGTTAGGAATACTATGAATATCATATTTGTCTCAAATAGTATGGCGAAAGCGAAAACGTTATCAGTGCTGCAAGTGGGCATGATAGCGCTCGCACTCATTCTATTGCCAATCTTCATTACATTAATGCTGATTGTGCCACAGGAGTCTGCCTTGCAACAGGGGGTGAAGTCTTTGATTCCACCGCAGTTGAAATTTTCTTTTAATATTTCACAAACACATCTGGACATTTATGCTGTGCAATTGGGCGAAATGCAGGCGCGGATTATGCGCTTAGATGCGCAAAGTGAACGTCTGTCGAAGTTGGCGGGCGATAAACCAGCTGCCCACGATGAAATACCTAGCACAAAGAAAAAAGCACTGATTAAACCATTGTCTGCGGGTCAAGGCGGCCCGCTGGTGCGCAATTCGCCGTTATCAGAGGCTGATCTGCAAAAATATATTGCGGAGTTGATGGCTAAGGTCGAAGCTGATACCGATCGTTTCAGTAGTCTTGAGGCAAAATTGCTACAACAAAGCGTCTTAAAAGACACCTTACCAAATAGTAGCCCGGTAGCCGTGGCATTTAATTCCTCAAGCTATGGCTGGCGTATAGACCCTTTTAATGGCGAAAAAGCTTTTCATGAGGGCTTGGATTTTCCTGGCGCAACAGGCACGGCAATTAATGCGACCGCTGGCGGTATAGTGACGTTTGCCGGGCAAACGCCTGATTATGGTAAACTTGTCAAAATTGAGCATGGTTCTGGGCTGGAAACACGCTACGGGCATAGTTCATAACTTTTGGTTAAAGTGGGTGACCGAGTAGAAAAAGGCCAGGAAATCGCTGAAATGGGTAGTACTGGCCGATCTACTGGGCCGCATTTACATTATGAAATTCGCTTGAATGGGAATGTGCTAGACCCAAGGCAGTATCTTGAAGCAATCAGCTAAGGCGTTAGCAGTGGTTGGAAGTTAGTGTGTAGTTGATTTTTTAAAAGTACACACCATCTACCAACCATATATTTTAATATTCACGATTTATAATAAAACGAAACAACATAAGCATTTATTCAAAAAATACAGTCACAAAAATCACATTTACCTAACTCAAAAGTCTTTTATCCTTTAAGCGGAAAGTCACTCATTTCATGATATCCACGTTGTTCAAAAAATTATTCGGTAGCCGTAACGATAGGCTTGTTAAGCAGTATGCGCAAAAAGCAGAAGAGATTAATGCGCTGGAGCCAGCAATGCAGGCTTTGTCTGATGAGGCGCTTCAAGCAAAAACGGTGGAGTTTAAACAACGTTATGCTAATGGCGAGACGCTGGATCAGCTTTTGCCAGAAGCCTTTGCGGTGGTGCGTGAGGGTGGTAAGCGGGCGCTAGGTATGCGTCATTTTGATGTGCAAATGATCGGTGGAATGGTGCTCAATGCTGGAAAAATTGGCGAAATGCGTACTGGAGAAGGAAAAACGCTAGTGGCGACATTGCCTGTTTACTTGAATGCGCTAACCGGTAAAGGCGTTCATGTGGTGACGGTGAATGATTATCTTGCCAAGCGCGATGCTGAATGGATGGGCAAGCTTTACAACTTTTTAGGTTTGAGCATTGGTATTAATCTATCGCAAATGCCAACTGACGTAAAACGCCAAGCTTACGCGGCAGACATTACTTACGGTACTAATAACGAATATGGTTTCGATTATCTGCGCGACAACATGGTGCATAGCCGTGAAGAGCGGGTACAGCGTGGCTTAAGTTACGCGCTGATTGATGAAGTGGATTCGATCTTGATTGATGAGGCGCGTACGCCGCTGATTATATCTGGCCAAGCAGATGACAGCATTGCGCTGTACAACCAAATCAATGCGGTTGCTGCAAAGCTAGTAGCACAAACTGAAGAAGAAGGTGCTGGTGACTTTTGGGTGGATGAAAAAGGCCAAAATGTTGTAATGTCAGAACAAGGCCATGAGCATGCAGAAGAACTACTCACCGAGTCTGGATTACTGCCTGTAGGTTCAAGTTTGTATGAAGCGGCTAATATTACCTTGGTGCATCATTTGTACGCTTCTTTGCGCGCACGCAACCTTTATCACCGTGATCAGCATTATGTGGTGCGTGATGGCGAAGTGATTATTGTGGATGAAATCAATGGTCGCATGATGCCAGGTCGCCGCTGGTCAGATGGTTTGCATCAAGCTGTTGAAGCCAAAGAGGGCGTTGAGATTCAAAAAGAAAATCAAACGCTGGCTTCAATTACGTTTCAAAATTACTTCCGTATGTATGCTAAATTATCTGGCATGACAGGTACTGCAGATACCGAAGCCTATGAGTTTAACCAGATTTATAATCTGGAAACGGTCGTGATTCCTACGCATCGTCCGATGTTGCGTAAAGACAATATGGATAAAGTTTACCGTACGGCGAAAGAGAAATACACTGCGGTTATTTTAGATATTAAAGATTGCCAAAGCCGTGGTCAGCCTGTTTTAGTGGGTACTACTTCAATTGAAAACTCAGAACTCATTTCTAATCTATTGAATGCTGAGAAGTTAGAACATCAAGTGCTTAATGCTAAACAGCATGAGCGTGAAGCGCATATTATTGCCCAAGCGGGTCGCCCAGGGGTGATTACGATTGCTACGAATATGGCGGGTCGCGGTACCGATATTGTCTTAGGTGGAAATCCTGAGTCAGATATTGACTTGATTAAAGAGGATGCAAGCCTAAGCGATGCTGATAAAGCCACGCAAATTGCAGTCATTAAAGCAGAGTGGCAACTGCGCCATGATGCAGTTTTAGCTGCTGGCGGCTTGCATATTGCGGGTACTGAGCGCCATGAATCACGTCGGGTAGATAATCAGTTGCGCGGTCGTTCGGGCCGTCAGGGAGATGCGGGTTCTAGCCGCTTTTATCTGTCTTTAGAAGATCAATTGCTACGTATTTTTGCTTCTGATCGCGTTTCAGCCATTATGGAAAAGCTCAATATGCCTGATGGTGAAGCGATTGAGCATCCTTGGGTAACGCGTGCGATTGAAAATGCACAACGTAAAGTTGAAGGCCGTAACTTTGATATCCGTAAACAATTGCTTGAATATGATGATGTCGCCAACGATCAACGTAAAGTGATTTACGAGCAACGTAATGAGCTGCTAGAAGCGGCCGATATTGGTGAAACTATTCAAGCCATGCGTGAAGATGTACTTATCAGCATGATTGCGAACCATATTCCACCGAATAGTGTGGAAGAACTATGGGATGTGCCAGGTTTAGAAAAAGAGCTTAAAGTCGAAGCTGGCTTAGAAATTCCGCTGCAAAAAATGTTAGAAGATAACCCTGATTTGCATGAGGAGACCTTGCGAGATCGAATTTTGGCCGCTGCAGAAAGCACTTACGTCGCTAAAGAAGAGCAGGCAAGCCCAGAAATCATGCGTCAGTTTGAGCGCTCTGTGATGTTGCAAAGTCTGGATAATCATTGGCGTGAGCATTTGGCCGCGCTTGATCATTTGCGCCAGGGGATTCATTTACGTTCTTATGCGCAAAAAAACCCTAAGCAAGAGTACAAACGCGAAGCATTTGAGTTGTTTGAAGGTTTGCTAAATTCAGTGAAAAGCGAAGTTACCAAAGTGACACTGTTGGTGCAAGTGAAAACTGAAGCCGATGTTGAGGCCGTTGAAAGACCCGTTGGCGTTGAGAACGTACAATATCAACACGCAGATTATGATGAAGCTTTAGCTATTGCCAACGGCATTGATGAACAAGGCGCTACCACTGATATTTCATCGCAACCTGTGATTCGTGAGGGTGTAAAGGTTGGCCGAAACGACGCTTGCCCATGTGGATCTGGCAAGAAGTTTAAGCAATGCCACGGCATTTTAAGTTAAGTCAATTAATGTAGTTTATAAGAATGATTGAAAATATGTCTGAAGATACCCAATTAAAAGTGGATTCACCCTGTATTAGTGTTTGTGCAATGGATGATTTGAGTGGCTTTTGTTTAGGCTGTTATCGCACCGTTGATGAAATAAAAACGTGGTGTGATATGAGTCCAGATGAGCAAAGAAACTTACTGGTTTTGCTAGATGAGCGTCAGTTAGAGCAGGCTAACTTCGATTAGTGTATTTTTCGAACGGTAGAAAAAGTAATTAACGGCAGCGCTAAAATGGCAAAAATAGCGCTGTTGCAAGATTTTGCATCACCCGTGAAATAAGGCGTTGTGATTTTTCTGCCAGTGCGATTGCATATAGATCTGTGCGACCAATCATTTTTCCAAACTCTCGTTCAAACGATAAGTTTCTATCTTTATCGTTCATTTCATTGCTTAATAAATAAAGTGCTCCAAGCTCATCGCGTGAGTTAGAAAGCTTCCAAGCGGCAATTTCAATATTTCTCGCCACGTTATATAGGTTTTGTGGATCTATACTGTCAGTCAGGTAAAAGTCAGTTTTATCCCCATGAGACTTAAGTAGCATGGTTTGTAGCCCAACAACAAAAGCTAATACACGATCGCCTGTGTAGTCGTATTTAAAAGCTAAAAAAATCGCTTCTGTACCTTGTAGGTTATTGAGGGTCTCGAATTTATAATGATGTTGCGCTTCACCATCCATCACCCATGCCACCATTTTTTCAGCAGAATCTGTTGTGCTTTTTCGTAGTTCATGAGGATTTCGCTTATACAGCTTTAGCATTAATACACTTAAGCTTTCGGTATTTTCGCGGAGTTCAACATCGGCCATCCGGTCAAAGTCACCTTTGGCTAGTTGACCTACGGAGCTGCGGTCTTGACGCTCTGGAATGACTTTATTGGAGCTCGAGTTTACTAGCAATGGATTGGTGCTTACGCAGGATGATAACGAAAACAGCAATAAAGTGCTTGTTATGCTGTTCATTAGTATGGCCATTTAGTCAGCCACCTGTTTTTTTACAATACGTGCATTAGGAAAAATTGCGCTAAAGGTGCTACCTACGCCTAATTTACTGGTAATGCTTAACTTAGCCTGATGTCGAATTAGAATGTGCTTAACGATGGAAAGACCTAGCCCGGTGCCGCCAGTTTCGCGGCTCCTGCTACGATCAACCCGATAGAAGCGTTCTGTGAGCCTGTCGATGTGTTTGTCTTCTATCCCTATGCCAGTATCACGCACTGAAAAGATGGCTTGATCATCTTGTAAATGCCAGCTAATAAATATCTCACCGCTATTGCTTGCATCGCTGGTGGGTGTATAGCGAATGGCATTGCTGACCAAGTTGCTGAATGCGCTACGCAATTCCTCCAATGAGCCACGTAAGTTAAGCGTAGGGTCGGCATCTAGGTGAATGTGATGTTTAGCCAGTGTTGCATCTTGGTTGAGTCCGTGACTTAAGCCAATCGCATCATTTTGTATCATCCGCAACAAACTTTGCATGTCAATTTCACTGTTGTTCGGGCTACCTGTATTGCTTTCTATGGTGGATAGCGTGAGCAGATCTTCAATGATACGGCGCATGCGTCCCGCCTGTTCTTGCATCATGACAAAATAATTTTTTAGATTATCAGGCACCGCGCCATCCATATCGCTGAGTGTTTCTAAAAAGCCACCGACTACGGTTAATGGTGTTCTTAGCTCGTGCGACACATTGGCAATAAAGTCGCGCCGCATCGCATCTACCTTTTCTAGCTGCGTCATATCGCGACTAATTAATAACTTTTGGTTAGATGCAAGTTGAATGATTTGGATTTCAAGCGAGGCTTCAGAATTACGACAGTGTTTGAGTTTAAGCGGTTCGCTATAAGCCTCGCTGTACAAGTAGGCAATAAAATGGCTGTCTCTAATTAAGTTAACAATCGGCAGATTTTTATCAGAATTGAAATCAAGTCCAAGTTGATTTTCCGCATTGGTGGTACACCATTCAATTTCATTCGCGCTACCTAGAATCGCCAATCCATCAGGAATGGCGTTAGCGGTTAGGCTAAAGCGCTCAAGGGCGGCATTTAATTTGATTTGGTTTAGATTATTATTGCGTTCATATTTTAGCAGCGCATTGAATACATCTTCCCATAGACCAGCGCCCTCAGGGATGTCTTTTAGCGTGGGGTTTTTAAACCAAAAGTACAGTTTGCTCAGCCAGAAAATATGGCTCACTAGGTAAAGTAACAGCGCGGATGAAAACACCAGCAATGCTGTCGTCGCGCTGCTAATAAGCCATAAGAACATACAAAGGATGCTCAAAGCAGCAACGAGTAAACCAGCTTTTAAACGAAGATCTAGCACAGATGGTAATTTTCAATAATTAACGTACTTAATTATAGCGAATAGAACCATTTTTTACTGCCAGAACTAAAGCCTATTTTTAATTTTAATTAGTTTGTGCAGATAAGCGATAGCCAGCACCACGCACCGTTTGGATTAAATCTTCATGACCAGAAACTGAAAGCGCGTTGCGTAAACGGCGAATATGCACATCCACTGTGCGGTCTTCAACAAATACACGGTCACCCCATACTTTGTCTAATAACTGGCTACGTGTATGCACTCGCTCGGCATTGGTCATAAAGAAATGTAGAAGTCTAAATTCTGTAGGGCCTAAGTCTATGGGTTTTTGGTTGCCAACAACGCGATGTGTCGTTGGGTCTAAACGCAAACCATTGACCTCTATCGGGTCGTCCGTCATTTGCGGTGCGCGACGGCGCAAAACCGCTTTAATCCTTGCGTTAAGTTCGCGCGGGCTAAATGGTTTGGTCACATAATCATCCGCGCCAACTTCTAAACCACGCACTTTATCGTATTCATCGCCACGAGCCGTCAGCATGATAATTGGAATAGACTTTGTAAGCGAATCGGACTTTAGTTTACGCGCAAACTCTAAGCCATTCATACCTGGCAACATCCAATCTAATAAAATTAAATCTGGAATTGTTTCGCGCATTAAATCCATAGCAATCTCTACGCTCAAGGCACGCATGGCGTTATGCCCAGCTTGAGTGATATTTAGTGCAAGCAATTCTTGAATCGCAGGCTCATCTTCAACAACTAATATATTGGCAGGCATATTTTTCCTTATAAAACCAGACGTTATTTTTTTAACCTTTAGTTTTAACATAATTTTTTAACTGGCTTAGTTTATGACCTTAATATGACATATTCATGACAGATACTAAACCAATCAATAAGTAAATTGCCATTTTGTGATGTTTTGTTACACTATACGAAAGTACAAATTTTTTTTAACTTAAACCTTATTTGAAGGACCTGTATGGCAAGCTTGTTATCTAAAGAAAACACCATCGCCAATGCCAATTTTAATCGATGGTTGGTGCCGCCAGCTGCGCTGGCCGTACATTTATCTATTGGTATGGCTTATGGTTTTAGCGTGTTTTGGAAGCCGTTAGGTAATGCGCTGACGGGAGCTGACGGACAGCCGCTAGCAACCTGTGCCGCAGGTGCTAGCAATTTATCAGAAAAATTATCTGGTACCGCAAAAGCATTGTTTGCAACTGATTGTAATTGGACGCAATTTGATTTGGGCTGGATGTTCACCTTATTTTTCGTGTTGTTGGGTTGTTCTGCAGCGCTATGGGGTGGTTGGTTAGAGCGTGAGGGGCCGCGTAAGGCAGGTTTTGTTTCTATGTTGTTATGGTGCGGTGGATTACTTATTTCAGCCTATGGTGTTTATGCACACCAATTGTGGTTAATGTGGCTAGGTAGTGGTGTGATAGGCGGCATTGGTTTGGGCTTAGGTTATATTTCACCAGTTTCCACACTGATTAAATGGTTTCCTGATCGTCGCGGCATGGCTACAGGTATGGCGATTATGGGTTTTGGTGGAGGTGCGATGATAGGCTCGCCGCTCGCGACAAAATTGATGGGCTACTTTGCTACGCAGCCTGTTGGTGCGGTTCAAGGGGGCATAGGCGTTTGGCAAACCTTTGTTGCACTCGCTGCGATCTACTTTGTGTTTATGTTATGGGGTTCTTTAAGTTACCGAGTGCCACCGACGGGCTGGGAGCCAGCCAATTGGGTGCCACCAACAACGCTAGATAATGCCATGATTTCATCTAAACATGTGCATCTTAAAAAGGCGCACAAAACACCGCAATTTTGGTTGCTGTGGCTGGTATTGTGTATGAATGTGTCTGCAGGCATTGGTATTATTGGTGCTGCTGCACCGATGTTACAAGAAACCTTTGGTGGGGCATTGATTGGCCATGCTGATATTGGTTTTGCTGACATTAAAAAAGATGAGGTGTTGACTAAAACGGTTGCGGCCGTAGGCGCGGGTTTTGTCGGGCTTATTTCATTATTTAATATTTTCGGTCGTTTTGTATGGGCAACCTCGTCCGATAAGTTAGGCCGTAAACGTACTTATTATATTTTCTTTATTCTGGGTGCAATCATGTACTGCGCGGCAACCTATGCTGCAGGCCTAAAGTCATTAGCCTTATTTGTAGGCTGTTTTTGTGTGATTGCCTCGATGTATGGTGGAGGGTTTGCTACGATCCCCGCTTATTTGGCGGATATGTTCGGCACACAGTTTGTTGGTGCAATTCATGGGCGCTTGCTTACGGCATGGTCTACAGCGGGAATTTTAGGGCCAGTGGTGGTAAATTATATGCACGATATGCGCTTGGAAGCTAAGGTGCCGTTTGATCAAATTTATGCGCCTATCTTCTTAGTATTGGCGGGATTATTAGTGGTGGGTTTTATTGCAAACCTTCTGGTTAAGCCCGTGGCAGAAAAGTTCTATATGACGGATGCCGAGCTTGAGGTAGAACGTAAATTAGCACATGAAATGTCGGCAACGGCAAATAATGGCGTTAACTCGGCTAATAGCGACCTACAGACTGTCAGTAAGCCAATATATGTGGTGCTTGCTTGGGCTTTAGTCCTTATTCCCATTGCTTATGGCATTTGGAGCGCCATACAAAAAGTTTGGAGCTTATTCGTATAAATTTTTTTACTAAATCATGTGAGCGTTATGCGGTAAAATACGTTTTTTAAGTTATTTGCAGCAGCGATTAAGGATGTAACGTGAGAGAAATCGAGAAAAATTTAGACGGAAAAGGCATGCAAATTGGCGTGGTACTTTCTAGGTTTAATAGTGATATTGGTGATGGCTTATTAAGCGCATGCAAAAGTGAGTTGTTAAAACTAGGAGTTGCTAGTGATGATATTACCGTTGTGACTGTGCCTGGCGCACTAGAAACACCGTTAATATTGCAACACATGGCACTGAGTGAGAAGTTTGATGCACTCATTGCACTGGGGGCCATCATTCGTGGTGAAACTTATCATTTTGAAGTGGTTTCAAATGAGTCGGCGCGTGGAATTTCTGAAGTGCAATTTAATACAGGCGTGCCCGTTGCCAACGCGGTTTTAACCACTGAAGATGATGATCAAGCGCTTGCACGTATGCATATCAAAGGTACTGAAGCTGCACAGGCCGCTATTGAAATGGCAAATTTGGTAAGAGCGCTATGATAGATCAAAATAAGCCAGAAGCTGAAGTCGCCAGCACTATGTTAACCAGCACTGTGTTAACCAGCTTGGTTGGCGATGAGGTTAAGCAAGATGGCCTAATTAGCCTAAGTCTAAGCCCAGCAAAAAAGACGGTTTCCAGAAAAAATTTTGGTAAACGTAGCGGCGGTCAAAATCGTAGAAAATCCCGTGAGCTCGCCGTAAAAGCAGTTTATCGCGGTATGTTGAATCAGTCTGAATTAGGCCCTATTTTGCGTGATATGACTGAAGACCCAGACTATAGCAAAGCTGATGAAGATTACTTCAAGCACTTGCTTGAAGCGGTAACGATCCATGTTGATGCGTTGGATGTTAAATTAGAGAACTTTATTGATCGTAAAATCTCGGAATTGAGCCCAGTAGAACACGCGATCTTACGCATTTCAGGGTATGAGTTAATGTTTGATATGAGTATCCCGTATCGTGTTGTGATTAACGAAGGTGTTGAGTTGGCCAAGTTGTACGGCGGTACTGATGGACATAAATACATCAATGGTGTGCTAGATAAACTTGCTGCCGATGTGCGTGCTAGCGAAGTTAAAAACATTAGAAGTTGAATGTAATTAGACGCATAGCATTGAAATATTAAGTACAGATTGTTAAAAAAGCACCCGTTCAGAAACTAAGGGCAACTGATTAATATCTAGTTGTTGCAGTTGGTTTTGAGCGGGCCCAGCCCCAAGCTAATTAATGGTGAAATAATTAGCGCTATAGCATTTCTTTCAATGGATACTTACCATACGGCTTAATCGCATGATAGATCAACTGCACCCAAATTTACTCAAACAATTAGAACAGATTAACGTGATTGGTGTTGCGCTCTCTGCGGAGCGCGACAATAACCGACTGTTAGAAATGATTCTATTGGGGGCAAAAGAAATCACCAATGCAGATGGGGGTACGCTTTATACGGTCACTGATGATCAACATCTTAAGTTTGAGATCATGAGGAATCAAACGCTCAACATTGCGATGGGCGGTACTACAGGTAAAGAAATTACATTCTTACCATTGCCACTATATTTAGACGATGGCAGCCAAAACCTAACAACGGTGGCGGCTTACGCAGCATTGAGCCATACAACGGTCAATATTGAAAATGCTTATGAGGCTCAGAATTTTGACTTTACTGGCGCGCGTAAGTTTGATGAGAAAACAGGTTACCGCTCACAGTCATTTTTAACCGTTCCCATGAAGAATCACGAGGAAGAGGTCATCGGTGTATTGCAGTTAATCAATGCAATAGATCCTAATACACAAGAAATCATTGCTTTTTCGGCGGCTAATCAAAGTTTAGTCGAGTCTCTGGCATCTCAAGCTGCGGTTGCTATGACGAACCATAATTTAATTGATGGACTAAAAGGGCTGTTTGAGGCTTTTATTGAGTTAATGGCAGAAGCTATTGATCAAAAGTCACCCTATACAGGCGGCCATTGCCGTCGAGTGCCTGAGCTGACCATGATGCTGGGACAAGCTGCAATTGACACTAAAACGGGGCCGCTGAAAGACTTTACCCTGAATGAAAAAGAGTTCTACGAGCTGAAAATAGCGGGCTGGTTACATGACTGCGGTAAGGTGACTACGCCTGAGTCTGTAATGGATAAGCCAACTAAGTTGTCAGCCATCTTTGACCGCATTAATTTAGTCGATCAGAGATTTGAGTTGCTTAAACAGCAGGCCGAATGCGAATCACTTAAAAAACAGCTTGAAGCATTGAAGCGTGGTCAGCCAGATGATTGTACTCGGCTAGAGGCGGCGCTTAAAGCCTTTAAACTGAAATGTGATCAAGACCGAGAGTTTTTACGAAAAGCTAACTTTGGTAGTGAGTACATGACGCTGGAGGATCAGCAACGTGTTGATGACATTGCGAAGATGACTATTGTTGGTGCGGATGGTCATGCCGAGAATTTTTTGAGTGAAAATGAAGTTTGCAATCTTAGTATTGTGCGCGGCACACTCACTAGTGAAGAGCGGGAAGTTATAAACAATCACATTGTTGTGACTATCAATATGCTGGAATCACTTCCATATCCAAATAGCTTAAAACGCGTGCCAGAGTATGCGGGTGGGCACCACGAGCGCATGGACGGGCGTGGCTATCCCAAAGGCTTAACGCGTGAGCAGATGTCTATTCCAGCACGCGTGATGGGGATTGCGGACATATTTGAGGCACTTACATCCAAAGATAGGCCATACAAAAAAGCTAAAACATTGACAGAGTCATTACATATTTTAGGTAAGATGAAGCTAGAGCATCATGTTGACCCAGACCTGTTCGATCTTTTTGTCAGAGAAAAAATCTATTTAAAATATGCGTTGCAGTTTTTAGAGCCCGAGCAGATTGACGATGTTGATGAAACAAAAATACCTGGTTATCAGGCTTAGCCAGTTCCAACGAAGCGAATTGGGTTGAATTTAAATTTCTTTTAGGCGCATAGATTGGCAGCCAGTATGGTTACATGCCAAATAGCTTCCCTGCTCGTACCAGTCACCTAGTACCCATCGCGTAATCGTGTGTCCATTGAGTTGAATTTGGTGTGTGTCTGGCCTGTGTGTATGACCATGAATCAATAGCTCTGGATAGTCATAGGACTTCAACAAAGCCTCAACAGCCTCTTGATTTACATCCATAATCTGCATCGATTTCTGTGATTTCTCTTGTTCGCTACGTGCCCTAATGGTCTCTATTTGATGCTGCCTTGATAGCAATGGATGGTTTAGGAATTCAGATTGCCACGCGGGATTTCTCACTTGTAGACGAAAATTCTGATAGGCAACATCATCGGTACAAAGTGCATCACCGTGACTTAATAGTGCTTTTTTTTCATATAGGTTAATCAATGTCGGGTCTTGCAATAGCGTGACTTGGGCCGATTGACAAAAGCCCTTAGCGATTAGAAAGTCGCGATTACCATGCATAAAATAGATTTTTACGCCGTGATTAGCTAGTGTGCGAAACGCGATAATGATAGATTGATGATGCACATTATCCATGTCATCATCGCCTGCCCAATACTCGAATAAATCGCCTAATATGTAGAGCGACTTAGCGTTTATCGCCGTATTTTTAAGAAAGTGTAGAAAAGCAGTGGTGATGTGTGGTCGACTGGCGCACAAGTGTAAATCAGCAATGAATAAGTAGCTGTCGAGCGCGCTTGGGGTGTTTAAGTCAGGGCTAAGACAGTTGTAAGCTAAATTATCCCTGACTTTTTTCATAGTAAACGATTGTATTCAACTGGATGGTTTAATTAGCCAGTTGAATACATGCCATTAAGCGCGAGTAGCCGTCTCAATCACAACATTTTCAACGGGTACATCTTGATGGCCTTTACGGTTAGCTGTAGCCACTTGTCTGATTTTATCAATGACATCCATGCCAGCGACTACTTTACCAAAAACACAGTAACCCCAGCCACTGCTGGTTGGTCCAACGTGGTTAAGAAAGTCATTGTCACCAGCATTGATGAAAAACTGGCTGCTAGCAGAGTGTGGTGCAGCGGTGCGTGCCATTGCAACCGTGTATTTATCGTTTTTTAGACCATTATCAGCTTCATTTTTAATTTCATCCGCAGATTCTTTTTGGTTCATGGCTGTATCAAAACCGCCACCTTGAATCATAAAGCCATCAATCACGCGGTGAAAAATAGTATCGTTATAAAAGCCTTTATCTACGTATTGTAAAAAGTTAGCTGTAGTAATGGGTGCTTTTTCAGCATCAAGCTCTAAAGTAATCTCGCCAAAGTTTGTAAGTAATTTAACCACAAAATATCCTTAATAAATAATGAAAATGAAATCTGATAAAAGCAGGTATCTTAAGCTATGTAATGAATTACATAGGTTTTGTGATTAATTTAATCTGCATAATTTTAATGGGTGATTTAGGTACGTCACTATATGGTCCAGCGTTACCAGTCGGCGTTGCGGCAATCTCACGCACTACATCCATGCCTTTAAGTACGCGACCGAATACACAGTAGCCAATCAGTTGTGGGTCTGGGCTTTGGTAGTTAAGAAACTGGTTATTTTCAAGATTGATAAAAAACTGCGCAGTGGCAGAGTCAGGGTCACCAGTTCTAGCCATTGCCAGTGTACCTATTTCATTCAGCAAGCCATTGCCCGCTTCGTTGATAATAGGTGCGCGAGTCTGTTTTTCTGACATGTCTGCCGTGAAACCGCCGCCTTGTATCATAAAGCGATTAATGACACGGTGGAAAATAGTGTCTTTGTAAAAACCAGAATTAACGTATTGTAAGAAATTGGCTACGGTTTTAGGCGCTTTTTCTGGATAAAGCTCCACAATAAAGTCGCCACGATTAGTTTCAACAGAAATTTGTGGGTTAGCAGCCAAGGCAGCATTGCCCATAGGCATTGCCAAACTCAGTAAAGTCAGTAATAACACCTTGTAGATTTGACGCATATTTTTCCTTTAAATTGAATATAAATGTGGGATTGTATAAGCCTAAGTTTAGTATAGAGTTCAGTTTTTAATTGAAATTAAGTCAGTTGCTCTATAAATGCAAGCCTAATTTCTTACGCAGCACCTTCGTAAATAATTTTCCATATATTATTTTCTTGAATCCAGTATTGGCGTTTTTGCATTTTATTACTCAAGTTTGGGCTTTTAAAATCTTGCATAAAATCAACCACCACAAGCTTCTTATCTGTATCTGGGTAAGCAAACATACTGATGCCTGATAGTGATATTTCAACATTAGGCTTGCTGGCCTGCACACTCATTTTGTGGTCTGACCATTGCTGATAATTGATGCCGTTACTAGAAAAGTCGCGTGAGTAATGTGCAAGGTATTTAGGTGTGTTTTGAGATTTCCAGTCACTTAACCAGCTATCAACAGCTTCTTTTAAGGCTTGATTATCATTTGAGGCAGTATCTTCATCGAGCCATTTGAGATTGTTGGCGATAATGACCGGTATTTTTCCCGCTTGTAAAATAGGGCTCAGTGATTTTATATCTTCGTTAGTCAGCACAACGCAACCATCACTTGCGCGGGGTGGGCGGCTGTAAGTGTTGCTCGGTGTACCATGCAACCAAATACCAGAACCTTTTTTACCATGCGCTGTGTCCCATTCATTTGGATAATTAAGCGGAAAAGCCGCCTCGCCATAAATATCGGCTAATGGCTGGGTTAATTTGTAACCAGTAAAGTAAACGCCAATGGGCGTACGTTTATCACCCTCAGACTGTTTCTCCACCCCATTTTTACCAACCGTAATATAGTAGTCGGCAACATAGCTCAGCTGTTGATGTATATTTCTGTACAAGTAGAGCCGCGATTTGTCTGTATCAACAACGATTACATGGCTTTGTTGTTCGTTAGGGGCTAATAATAGATCAGGTAGCTTACCTGTAGTTTCTTTCGATAAATAATGCTCAATTCGCACCCGCGCTTCATCTTGCAAGTCTTTAACCGCCTCGTTAGACTTATCTTCGGCGTTGCCAAAGGCTTGCAAATGCTGAGCTTGTGCCATCAGCAAATCACCGCGCACCAAGTTTGCAAGTTTGAAGTTGGGTGTACTTAGCAGTAGTTTATCTAAAGTATTAAGCGCTTGCTGGTTTTTACCTTGCGTAATTTCCAGTAAACTTTTGACCAATAGGCTCTCGGCAAGATCTCTCACTTGGCTAAATTTAGGCTTCGGCAGTAGGTTACCAAAGCCATAGCTGTTCACCGCCGTTGCGTTCCACGGCGCGAGCGTAATTGCAGCGATAAGCGCGTAAGTTAACCCTTTATTCAAACCAATCACTCCAAAAATAATTCTTTAAAATTAGTTGCCTGCGATTTCTTGTACAATAAACCAGTGATCTCCAGCTTTTTTCATGACTAGTGTTTTAGTAGTGTTAATTGGTTTGCCATCGGCACGATAAGATTGTTTAAAACGTACTTTTGCATTTTCGTTATCTACTAAAGCGATATTGATTTTAGTTAACTCAACCTCGATTTTAGATGGTCTAGTAATGCGCTCACGGCGTTGTAGCTCCCAAGCTTTACGGCTCTCACCTTTTGCTGGTTCAAAGCTGGCGCCGTAGCTAGCAAAGTAGCCATCAAGATTTTTTGATGACCATGCTTGTGCCCATTTGTTTACTGTAGTAGTTAGCACTTCATCATTGTTTTTAGGCGTTTCAGCCACAACTTTTTCTGGTTCTACATCAGCTTTCTTAGGCTCGACCGCGCGCACTGGGTTTGCAACTTTTATAGCATCTACTTTGGCGGCAATAGTTGTTTTGTTGCCAGTGCCAAACAAATCTTTGATGAGTGATAGTTTGGTTTGTGCTCGTGAGTTGCTGGTATCAAGCTGCAGTGCCTTGTCGTACGCCTCAGAAGCCATGCGTGCATAAATATCCCCTAGATTTTCATGCGCAGTTGCATAGCTAGGATGTGTTTTTATTGCAGTTTCTAGTGCTTTTCTTGCTTTATCAAACTGGCCTTGATCTGCGTAAAGTACCGCTAAGTTGTTATAAGGCTCAGGTAAATTAGGGAACTTTTCAGTCACATCGGTAAATGTTTTAATTGCCTCATCGCGACGTCCTTGTTCAGCCAGAAAAACACCTTTCATGAATAATGCTTGTGCATTTTTCGGGTTGGCAGTAATAAAAGTATTGATACGATCCAGTGCAGCGGTAGTTTGGCCTTGATCAGCCATTTGTGAAATATCTTTCAATTCATCGGCATAGGCCGATGATAAAAATAAGCTGGCTGATAAAATACTCACGGTCAAAGTTAAGCTTAACCTTGTCATAGCGGCGGTTAAGGAGGAGATAAAATTATTCATTGTGATATACTTTTTCGAGTAAATTAGCTAAAACGCAATTCTATCAATAGCCTAGCCAACATCCAATAGCTCATTTAGATTTAATCCAATATATTTAGCAATAAGCCCCTAATTCAAGCCTACATTACACAACATTTAACATTAACCACTTATTCAATTTTATCGATCTAATCAAACTATGCTGAAAATTTACAATACCTTAGCCCGAGAAAAGCAAGTATTTACCCCAATTGTTGCTGGAAAAGTCAGCATGTATGTTTGCGGTATGACGGTTTATGACTATTGCCATTTAGGACATGCGCGCGTGATGGTGGTGTTCGACATGGTAAGTCGTTGGTTGCGTGCTTCAGATTACCAAGTAACTTATGTCCGCAACATTACAGATATAGATGACAAAATTATCAGGCGTGCTAATGAAAATGGCGAAACTATCACCCAGTTAACTCAGCGATTTATTGACGCGATGGATGAAGATTCGGCTAAATTGGGTGTGATACGTCCAACGATTGAGCCTAAAGCGACTGAATTTGTGGATGGCATGATTAAAATGATTGCGACTTTAATTGAAAAAGGTTTTGCCTACGTTGCCGATAATGGCGATGTGTTTTATTCGGTGAATAATTTTGAGGGTTACGGCAAGTTATCAGGAAAATCACTTGAAGATCTACGTGCTGGAGAGCGCGTAGAAGTGGATACGCATAAAAAAGACCCTATGGATTTTGTGTTGTGGAAGTCGGTAAAGCCGAACGAGCCGAGCTGGGATTCTCCATTTGGTGGGCCTAATGGAGGTAAGGGCCGCCCAGGTTGGCATATTGAGTGTTCCGCTATGAGCGCACATTATCTTGGCGAACATTTTGATATTCACGGTGGCGGACAAGATTTACAGTTTCCGCATCATGAGAATGAAATTGCGCAAAGCGAAGCTGCACACAGCGGAGCCATAAAGGGCGAGGCTGCGCACAGCCATGATGGCAAGCCTTGCCAGATGGTGAATTGCTGGATGCACAATGGCTTTGTGCGCGTCGATGACGAAAAAATGTCTAAATCGTTAGGCAATTTTTTTACCATTCGCACCGTGTTAGAGCAATACGATGCAGAAGTGGTGCGATTCTTTATTTTGCGCGCGCATTATCGCAGTCCACTTAATTATTCAGACCAGCATTTAGATGATGCTAAATCAGCGCTAAACCGCTTATATACTGCTTTGCGCGGTATTGAGGTGGAAGTCGCTGCGATTGATTGGCAGCAAAACCAAGCAGCAAGTTTCAAAACGGCGATGGATGATGACTTTAATACGCCAGAAGCACTTGCCGTGTTATTTGACTTGGCCAATGAAGTGAATAAAACCAAAACGCCAGCAAGCGCGGCATTGCTTAAAAGCTTGGCTGGCTTGGTCGGTCTATTGCAGCGCAACCCCGATGAGTATCTTCAGGGGCAGGTGAGCGCGAATAACGGTTCAGTTGAAAATTTCAACATAGACCAGTTGATTATTCAGCGTAACGAGGCTAAGCAAAGTAAAAACTTTGCAGAAGCTGACCGCGTTCGCAAGCTACTGGCTGACGCCGGCATTATTCTAGAAGACTCGCCGCAAGGTACCACATGGCGTCGTGCTTAATTTTAAAAACTAAAAGTAAAAAATGATCAAAGGAAATAAGTTATGCCCGTTAATTTAACTGCCCCGCAAGCCGCGTCCCTATTGCCTGTCAGAGGCATTAAGTTAGGCTTTTCTGAAGCGCATATCCGCAAACCTAACCGTAAAGATGTGCTTGTTATCACGCTGGCAGAAGGTAGCCATGTGGCGGGCGTATTTACCTTAAACCAATTTTGTGCGGCGCCAGTGTTATTGTGTAAAACACATTTGGCCAGCAATAAGCCCATTCGCGCCCTATTAGTGAATACTGGCTGCGCTAATGCTGGTACGGGTGAAAATGGTATTCATCGCGCAAACCTAACTTGTGAGGCTTTAGGCAAGTTGCTTAATATTCAAGCCAGCCAAGTATTGCCATTTTCTACTGGCGTGATTTTAGAGTCTTTGCCTGAAGATAAAGTGATTGCAGGCCTGCCTGCCGCAATCGATAACCTCAAAGAAGAGAACTGGCTGAACGCCGCCGAAGCGATTATGACGACAGATATTGTCGCCAAAGGGACTTCACGCCAGATTGAATTAAGTGGAAAAACCGTCACTATCACTGGTATTAGCAAAGGTTCTGGCATGATTCATCCGAACATGGCGACCATGCTGGGTTATATCGCAACCGATGCGAACATTACTCAATCTGCGCTGGAAAGCGTTATTCATCATGCCGTGAATAAATCATTTAATTGCATTACGGTTGATGGCGATACTTCGACTAATGATAGTTTGATTATGATAGCGACCAATCAAGCGACTAATGTAGAAATCTCCGAAACTAGCACAGACTTTGCTGTCTTGCGCGATGCCTTGACTGAGGTGGCGATTGAGCTCGCGCAAGCCATTGTCCGCGATGGCGAAGGTGCAACAAAATTCATGACAGTACGCATTGAAGGCGGCCGCGATGAAGCTTAATGTCCTAAGGTTGCCTATGCAATTGCACATTCACCATTGATTAAAACGGCCTTTTTTGCATCCGATCCTAATTTAGGCCGCATTCTG
>CAINBI010000017.1 GCA_903846555.1 uncultured Pseudomonadota bacterium | reverse complement strand
GCTTCAAAAATGCCCGGCCTAGACGGTCAAAAAATGTCTAAATCATACAACAACACCATTTCAATGCGTGAAGATGTAGATTCAGTGGCTAAAAAAATCAAAACAATGCCAACAGACCCTGCACGCGTGCGCCGCACCGATCCTGGTGACCCAGCAAAATGCCCAGTATGGCAATTACATCAAATTTATTCTAACCAAGCTACCCAAGATTGGGCGCAAGCTGGCTGCAAGAGCGCAGGAATAGGCTGTATCGAATGTAAAGGCCCTGTGATTGAAGGCGTATTAGCTGAACTTAAACCAATTCAAGAGCGAGCGGCACAATATGCTGAAGACCCAACATTAGTAAAAAATATCGTGGCAGAAGGCTGTGAAAAAGCGCGTAAATTGGCTAGGGAAACAATGCGTGATGTAAGGGATGTGATGGGCTTGAATTATAGTTAACCACAAGATTTAATTTTGATTAAAAACTAAGGGTGTTATATGAATAATAAAAAATTGATTGTAAGCTTGTTAATTATTGCTATGGCAGGATGCGCGGGTAGAGCCGCCAATCCTGTGATGGTGCAGCAATATGGGGATCAAAATAAATCTTGTGAGGCCATTGAGAAAGAATTAACTTTTATCGAGTCTGAAGTTGGTCGTTTGGCACCAAAAACAGAAAAAACTGGCAAAAATGTTGGATTGGGCGTAGCTGGTGCGCTCTTGATTGTGCCTTGGTTTTTTATGGATTTTAGTGAATCTGAGCAAGTTGAGATTGATGCATTCCGCCGCAGATATAATCATCTCATTATTTTGGCGGAAGATAAAAAGTGTGGCTTAGCAAAAGAACAAATCGCAGATCCAAAGCCAGTTCAGAAATAAACAAGTAGGATGTGCAAGAGGATTTCTTGAACACAGTTAAATCAATAGAATTGAATTGTGGTGTAATTAGTACCATTTCACACACTCTGCAAAATTTAAGGCGATTCAATTGTTTTTAACTAACACCGAAATTAAAATCAAAGGCGAAACGCTTCAAGCATTGCCGCACGATTTATATATTCCGCCTGATGCGCTAGAAATCTATTTAGATGCTTTTGAAGGCCCGCTCGATTTATTGCTTTATTTAATTCGCAAACATAACCTCAATATTCTCGATATTCCGATGGCGGATTTAACCCGACAATATATGGCTTATGTCGATAAAATGCATGCAATTAAGTTGGAGTTAGCAGGTGATTATTTACTGATGTCGGCGATGTTGATTGAGATTAAATCACGATTTTTATTGCCAAAACCTGCGGATATAGAGTCTGAAGATGACCCCAGAGCGGAGCTGGTTAGAAAGCTAATGGAGTATGAGGCGATTAAGCTGGCAGCGCAAAAAATAGATGAAATGCCGAAGGTCGGCGTAGATATTAGCGTTGCTAGTGCTTACTATCAACAAATTAGTGATGTAAAGCCGCCAGAGTTCAGTTTGGATGATTTGGCCGATGCTTGGCACAATGTCATTAAACGTGCCAGTCACTTTACGCATCATAAAGTAGGTAAAGCTGAGCTTTCAGTGCGAGAGCATATGAGCATTATTCTACGTCGACTGAAAATCGATAAGCTGCTAGAGTTTTCACAATTATTTGACGTGGCGCAAGATGGTATTCCTAAGTTGGTGGTATGTTTTTTAGCGATATTAGAATTGGCGCGTGAAGGCTTGATACGCATTACGCAACAAACACCTTTTTCACCAATCTACGTACAATTAAACAGTCATGAGTAAACGCTATGCGTGAGCAGTACAATATTGGGCAGCTGAAAAATGTGTTGGAAGTGGCGTTATTAACTACGTCTGAGCCACTATCCCTAGACGATATGGCGCGGTTATTTCCTGAGCGCATGGAGCGTGCTACCTTGCGTATGTTGTTAGATGAACTCAAGCAAGACTGGCACGCACGCACGATGGAGTTGGTGCAAGTGGCCACTGGCTATCGTTTTCAAGCACGGCAAGAGTATTCTGTATTTCTAGCGCGTTTGAATCCTGAAAAACAATCAAAGTATTCTCGCGCGGTCATGGAGACGTTGGCGATTATTGCTTATCGCCAGCCAGTGACGAGGGGTGATATTGAAGAGATTCGTGGGGTCGCAGTAAACTCGAATGTAATGCGCCAGCTGCTAGAGCGTGATTGGGTGGATGTGGTTGGGCAACGTGAGGTGCCAGGGCGGCCATCATTATATGCCACAACTAAACACTTTTTAGACGACCTGAACTTGCGTTCACTCGCTGATTTACCGCCTATGGAAGCGTTTATTCAGCAAGATGCACAACTGGATTTTTAAGTTTATAGCGACTTAAATTTTAGTGTTGGCTTCATGAAGCCTTTAGTAAAAGCATATAATGTGCGGCAATTATCACTAACTGCGGTAAAATGCGCTATTACAATCAATAGTTTATCCTTATGGCACGTCCCTTTAAGACCCAACGCGACCCGCAAGCAACACCTCGCCGCGCAAAAACAAGTTTCACCAAATTAGCCGTTGATGAAAATGCTGTAGCTGAACCCACGCAAAGGTTGCATAAGCTATTGGCGCTGGCTGGCTTAGGTTCGCGCCGCGACATGGAGGCGCTTATTGCTAGTGGTCGCGTTACCGTTAATGGAGCGCCAGCAGCAACAGGCCAAGGTGTTACGCAATTTGATGTAGTGCGATTAGATAGCCGTATTCTTAAACTGCCATTTGTCGCAGAGCTTCCACAAGTATTGATTTACCATAAACCAGAAGGTGAAATCGTCAGTCAAGACGATCCTGAAGGCCGCGCTAGCGTGTTTGATAAATTGCCTAAAGTGAAAAATGCTAAATGGATTGCCATTGGTCGTTTGGATATGAATACCAGCGGACTGCTTATTTTCACCACTTCTGGTGATTTAGCTAATCGCTTTATGCACCCACGTTACGAAGTTGAGCGTGAATATGCCGTGCGTATTTTTGGCGAGCTAACTGAAGGCCAAATGACGCAGCTCACTGAGGGTATTGAGCTGGAGGATGGCCCAGCAAGTTTTGATAGCATTAAAGCGCAAGGTGGCGAAGGCGCAAACCATTGGTACCAAGTCATTTTGCGTGAAGGCCGTAACCGCGAAGTGCGTCGCTTGTTTGAAGCGTTTCAATTGCCAGTAAGTCGTTTAATGCGTGTGCGCTTTGGGCCAGTGAATCTGCCACCGCGAGTTAAGCGCGGCACTATGCTTAAATTAGAGCAAAAGGAAGTCGTTGGTTTGCTAGAGTGGGCTGAATTGCCAGTACCTAGCGCACCGCTAAGGCAACTGACTCAGCGCGAAAAATTAAAAGCAACGACCGTGTTTATGCCCAAAGTACGTAGGCAGCGCGTTAGTGCGTTGGATAGACCGCCTCGCGATGCTGCGGGTGGTGAAGCCAAAGTTGGTGAATCTAGGCCGTATCGCAGTAAATCAGGCGCGCCTAGAAATCCAGCTGCAAAAAAACCGGCTCCAAAAAAGAATGAAAATCGCCGCATCCGGCAGACCAGCGATTTGGCTGTGCCAGATACGCAAAAGAAAGGTGATCGAAATAAAGGCCGAGGCTAAATCGTGCATTAAAGGTGACAGGCGCTGGTAGTTTGGTGCTCGTTATCATATGTGGTTTTATATAGCGCTAGGGCTGTTGCCATCCTCCCGGTCAGTGCTGCTGACAAGCAGCGCAATGCGAAGTTTATAGCCTAAGCAGTAAGATCAGCAGGCATTAAAAAATTAACATTGGCGTTTGTTAAGAAAAGCCTAATATGCTATAGTTTCCCGCTGAATTTATGCGAAGCAGTGAGCCTATAAAGCGAGCTTTTTTGTGGTGGGCAAAAAAGTTGTACGAGTGTAATTAAACGCTCGCTACATACACCATCAAATAACTAGTTTTGATACTCTCTATTCGTACCAACTTACACATTAAAGCATGCCTGTAGCGAGCGATTGTCTTCACGTAATCTACAGTCTGCATCTAGATATATAGGAATAAACCGCATGGCATTGAATGTTGAAACGATAAGCAAACTTGAGCGCCGTATTACGATTACGGTTCCACTTCAACCACTAGAAGCGCAAATTCAGCAGCGTTTGGCACAGATGTCACGCACTGCAAAGTTTGCTGGTTTTAGACCAGGCAAAGCGCCTATGGGCTTGGTTAACCAGCAATATGGCAACCAAGTGCGCGATGAAGTTTATTCTGGCGCGGTAGAAAGAAGCTTTGGCGACGCAGTAGATGAAGCGAAATTACGTGTTGCTGGCTACCCAAATATTGAGCATAAGCCATTTATTGCGGCCTCTGAAGTATTAGAGTACACGGCTACATTTGAAGTGTTCCCTGAAGTAAGTATTGGTGACTTGTCAAAAGTTAAAATTGAACGCCCAGTACTTAAAGTCGGTGATGCCGATGTTAATAAAACGCTAGATGTCTTGGTGAAGCAGCGCGTGACTTATGAGCCAGTTAAGCGCGCAGCTAAAAAAGATGATCGTATTAACGTGACGCTTAAAGCCTCGATTGACGGTAAAGAAGTTGAATCTACTGGTGAAACTGGTATTGATTTAGTGTTGGGTGAGGCTGGTCGTGTTGAGTCATTTGATGATCAATTGGCAGGCGGCAAGGCTGGTAGTTCAAAACAGTTTGAAATTACTTACCCAGCAGATCATACACCAGAGCAACTTGCTGGTAAAACAGTGAGTTATGACGTTACTTACATTAGCGTATCACAACCTAAATACCCTGAAATTGATGCTGAGTTTGCTAAAAGTCTAGGCATTGAAGACGGTGATGTTGCAAAGATGAGAGCCGAAATTACTGATAGCTTGAATCAAGAGGTAGTAAAACGCGTTAACGCAAAATTGAAAGATCAAGTGTTTCAAGCTTTAGTTGATAACTCAGACTTTGAAATCCCTAGCGTATTGTTGGGTACTGAAATTAACCGCATGATGCAAACAACCGAGCAAAATCTTAAACAGCGCGGTGCTGATTTAAGCAACATCAGGCTTGAGCCAGCGATGTTTGAAGACCAAGCAAAACGTAGCACAAAATTACGTTTGATTTTAGGTGAGCTTATCAATACTAACGGCTTACACGCTAGCGCAGATCAAGTTCGTGCGATGGTGGATGTCTTCTCTCAAAGCTTCGAGCGTCCATCTGATGTAGTTACTTGGTACTTTGCGGATCCTAAACGTTTGGATGAGCCATCAGCATTAGCGACAGAAGAGAACGCTGTAGCCTGGGTGTTGTCGAAAGCAAAAGTGACTGATAAAAAAGTTAAATTTGATGATTTAATGGGAAATGCGTAAATGAACTATATGCAAAGCTCGCAATTACAGCAGGAATGGAATCCGCAGGGGTTGGGTTATATACCAATGGTGGTTGAGCAAAGCGGTCGTGGCGAACGTTCGTATGATATTTACTCGCGGCTGCTAAAAGAGCGAGTGATATTTTTAGTTGGCCCGGTCAATGATATGTCAGCTAATCTTGTGGTGGCTCAGTTGCTATTTTTAGAAGCTGAAAATCCAGATAAAGATATTTCGCTTTATATTAATTCGCCAGGTGGCTCAGTGACTGCAGGAATGTCGATTTATGACACCATGCAATTCATTAAGGCCGATGTCAGTACTTTATGTATTGGTCAGGCTGCGAGCATGGGGGCATTTTTATTGGCAGCTGGCGCAAAAGATAAGCGTTTTAGTTTACCTAATTCACGCGTGATGATTCATCAACCTTCAGGTGGTTTTCAAGGTCAATCATCAGATATTGAGATTCATGCAAAAGAAATCTTATATCTACGTGGAAAATTGAACGCAATTTTAGCGCACCATACAGGTAAAACGGCTGAAGAAATTGACCGTGATACTGAGCGTGATAACTTTATGAGCGCTGAACAGTCTGTTGAATATGGCATGATTGATAAAGTTATCGCTAGCAGAACTGAGGCTTTATAAGTTTTAATTATAGTTAGATTTTTTTAAAGTCTTTATCGATGTAACAGCGCCTAAGTAAATTAATAGTTAGCGCTGTTATTCAATCAAGCAATACTTAATAGGAAATAATCAATGGCGACTAAAGCCGACGGCGATAAATTACTTTATTGTTCATTTTGTGGCAAAAGCCAACACGAAGTAAAAAAACTCATTGCAGGACCTTCTGTGTTCATTTGTAATGAATGCGTTGATTTATGCAACGACATCATCAAAGAAGAAATTCAAAATACTGATGGCCTAAAGCCAACTGATGAAAGCTTGCCTACACCACAAGAGATTTGCAAAATCTTAGATCAATACGTGATTGGCCAAACCCATGCTAAAAAGAATTTAGCCGTAGCGGTATACAACCATTACAAGCGTTTAGGTCACAACAACTTGTCGAATGGCGGTCAAAAAGATGAAGTTGAAATTTCAAAAAGCAATATTTTATTGATTGGGCCGACAGGTTCAGGTAAGACATTGCTTGCGCAAACATTGGCTAGACTTCTAGATGTGCCATTTGTGATGGCCGACGCAACCACACTGACTGAAGCTGGTTATGTGGGTGAAGATGTTGAGAACATTATGCAAAAATTATTGCAAAAATGTGATTACGATGTCGAAAAAGCGAAGCGTGGCATTGTCTATATTGATGAAGTGGATAAAATCTCACGTAAATCAGAAAATGCTTCAATTACCCGCGATGTTTCTGGTGAAGGCGTACAGCAGGCATTGCTTAAATTGATTGAGGGCACCGTTGCATCAATACCCCCACAAGGTGGTCGTAAGCATCCTAACCAAGAATTTGTGCAGCTTGATACTACTAATATCTTATTTATTTGTGGCGGCGCATTTGATGGCTTAGAGAAAGTCATTCGTTTACGCTCAGAAAAAGGCGGTATCGGTTTTGGTGCTGAAGTTAAAAGTAAAACCGATATACGTGAAATCGGGACGGTGTTACGTGATGTTGAGCCAGAGGATTTGATTAAATTTGGATTGATTCCAGAGTTTATCGGTCGTTTACCCGTGGTTGCTACGCTAGAATCACTCGATGAAGCTGCGTTAATGACGATCTTAACTGAGCCAAAGAATGCATTGACTAAGCAATACATCAAATTATTCAAGATGGAGGGCGTGGATTTAGAGTTCAGAGAATCTGCATTACTTTTAATTGCTAAAAAAGCACTTGAACGTAAAACTGGCGCGCGTGGTTTGCGTTCAATTATGGAACACTCTTTGCTTGACATTATGTATGAGTTGCCGTCACTGACCCATTTAAGTAAAGTTGTGATCGATGAGGGCGTTATTCGTGGAGACGCACCGCCGCTTCTTATTTATGAAGACAAGCCTAGCGAAGAGGCTGTTGGCTAAATCTTGAACAAACTAGGCAAAGCCTATTTAATGACAGTTTAGTTTTGACGATTCTTATGTAATCCTTCTCGTAAGTTCTTATTGCTAGTGTATGTAACTTTAAGCCTTTAATTTATGATTAAGCATGAATTAAAGGCTTAATTTTAATTAACTAAGGCTTGAAGATGAAAGTATCAGCCCCATCAATCAACGTATAGGCGTTTTTAGCTTAACTTTTTAGCTTAATTTTGAAGGTCTATTCATGACACAATCACTCCCTTTATATACAACAGAAAATGGCTTATTGCCAGTTCTGCCTTTACGTGATGTCGTTGTATATCCGCACCTAGTTATTCCTTTATTTGTTGGTCGCGCAAAATCAGTTAAAGCACTAGAGCTCGCCTCAGAAGGCGATAAGCGTATTTTATTGGTGGCACAGAAGTCGGCCAATAAAGATGAGCCTGATGCTAATGATCTTTATGAGGTTGGCACTATTGCAACCGTACTGCAAATGCTTAAGCTGCCAGATGGCACTGTTAAAGTTCTTGTTGAGGGTGTGCAGCGCGCTAGGGTTGCAGGCTTTGTTGAGACGAATGAGTGCTTTGCAGCGCATGCCGAACTGATTGAAGAATCCGAGAGTGATGTCGAGATTCAGGCTTTGATGCGCACTGTGTTCGCTCAGTTTGATCAATACGTCAAACTCAACAAAAAAATCCCACCAGAAATCCTTACTTCGCTTGCGTCAATTGATGAAGCCGGTCGTTTGGCCGATACCATTGCAGCGCATTTAACCTTAAAATTAGATGAAAAACAGAAAATACTTGAAATGTTTAGCGTAGCTGAACGTTTGGAACATTTACTTCGCTTGATGGAGGGCGAAATCGATATTCTTCAAGTTGAAAAGCGTATTCGTGGGCGTGTAAAGCGTCAGATGGAAAAAACTCAGCGCGAGTATTACTTAAATGAACAAGTGAAAGCCATTCAAAAGGAGCTTGGTGAGCAAGACGAAAATGCTGAAATGGAAGAGCTGGAAAAGCGCATCGAAGCAGCACGTATGCCTAAAGAAGCGCTAGCTAAAGTCGCCAGTGAATTAAAGAAATTAAAATTGATGTCACCTATGTCAGCAGAAGCCTCTGTTGTGCGTAACTATATCGACATTCTTATTAACCTACCTTGGAAGAAAAAAACAAAGATCAGCAAAAACCTATTGGCTGCCGAAGCAATATTAGATGATGATCATTACGGTTTAGATAAAGTTAAAGAGCGCATCGTTGAATATCTTGCAGTGCAGCAGCGCGTAGATAAAATTAAAGCGCCAATATTATGCTTGGTGGGGCCGCCAGGCGTGGGCAAGACTTCACTGGGGCAAAGTATTGCCAAAGCTGTTAACCGTAAATTTGTGCGTATGGCGCTAGGCGGTATGCGAGATGAATCGGAGATTCGTGGACATAGACGCACCTATATCGGCTCTATGCCAGGCAAAATATTGCAAAGTATGACTAAGGTTGGCGTTAAAAACCCACTTTTCCTATTGGATGAAGTTGATAAGTTGGGCCAAGATTTTAGAGGTGATCCATCTTCTGCTTTATTAGAGGTGTTGGATCCTGAGCAGAATCATACATTTGCTGATCATTATGTTGAAGTTGAATATGATTTGTCTGACGTAATGTTCGTAGCAACGGCAAACTCAATGAATATTCCAGCGGCATTATTAGATCGAATGGAAATTATTCATCTTGCAGGTTATACCGAAGATGAAAAAGTAAATATCGCAATGCGTTATTTGTTACCTAAGCAACTCAAATCACATGGTTTACAAGAGGTTGAAATCAATATCTCAGAACCTGCTGTGCGTGATGTAGTCCGCTTTTACACACGAGAGGCTGGTGTACGTAAGTTGGAGCAAGAAATTGCAAAGATTTGCCGTAAAGTCGTTAAAGAATTAATGACGACAAAAGCTAAAGAGGGCACAAAAGCGGACAAAAAAATTAGCGTAACACCCAAAAACTTGGAGAAGTATCTAGGTGTGCAGCGCTACGATTATGGTGTTGCCACTAAGGAAGATCAGGTGGGGCAGGTTACAGGGCTCGCTTGGACATCTGTAGGGGGTGAGCTACTCACTATCGAGGCGGTACTGTTACCTGGTAAAGGAAAAACCACAACAACAGGCAAGCTTGGCGACGTCATGCAGGAATCAACGCAGGCCGCCATGAGCGTAGTGCGAAGCCGCACCAAGCGCTTAGGTATTGCTAATGACTTTTACGAAAAGAATGATATTCATATTCACTTTCCTGAAGGTGCTACACCAAAAGATGGGCCAAGTGCTGGTATTGCCATTACAACGGCATTAGTTTCCATTCTTACTGGTATTCCTGTACGTGCGGATGTGGCAATGACTGGTGAAATTACACTAAGAGGCGAGGTGTTACCTATCGGTGGTTTGAAAGAAAAGTTGCTGGCTGCACATAGGGGTGGTATTAAAACGGTATTGATACCTCAACAGAATGTTAAAGATTTAGCTGATATTCCAGAGAATATAAAAAATCAGTTGGAAATACATCCGGTGCAATGGATTGACGAGGTGCTTGCCTTTGCATTAGCTTCTCAGCCACAGCCATTACCTGAAATTGTGGAAATTAATACGCTTGCAGTAAAGGAAGCTAAAATTACTGACAGCTCTGAAGAGGCCGTATCGTCTACTGTAGATGCGACTAAGCACTAAAAACAAAGGTGATATCGTTATAAATGCTTGACACAGCCTTTGTTGGCTTGATATAAAGCAGTTTGGGTAGTTAATATCCAAATATACAACCTAGTCTTTATTTAATAACATCGAGGGGGATTACACATGAATAAATCAGAACTGATTGACGACATTGCAAATGCAGCGGGTATTTCCAAAGCAGCGGCTGGTCGTGCTTTAGATGCAACAACAGCCTCAATTACAAAAGCGATGAAAAGCGGGGATTTAGTGACTTTAATTGGTTTTGGTACATTTTATATAGGTAAGCGTGAGGCTAGAAATGGTCGTAATCCACGTACCGGTGAAACAATTAGTATTAAAGCTGCTAATTCTCCTAAATTTAGGGCTGGTAAAGCTCTTAAGGATGCTGTAAACTAACCTCTTGTTGTTGAGACAGGGTGCTTAGCTCAGTTGGTAGAGCGTCGCCCTTACAAGGCGAATGTCAGCGGTTCGACCCCGTTAGCACCCACCAAAAAAGATACAACAAAAATGTGACTAAGACGTTCCTAATTGTAAAATTGAGAGTGCTAGTATTTTAAGCACTCTTTATTTTTGGTAAAATTAGAGCGCAAATTTAAATACGTTTATATGAGTTTTATAAATACGTGTGGTTTATGGAGTGGTAGTTCAGTTGGTTAGAATGCCTGCCTGTCACGCAGGAGGTCGCGGGTTCGAGTCCCGTCCGCTCCGCCAAAAATAAAAATAGCGAGTCCTAGGGCTCGCTATTTTTATTTGTACTTTAGCTTTTAGTTAGTCTTACTCTACAGACGCTAAAGCATATGTTGAAAAGTCGGGTCTTATTCAAGCACATCAATATTCAAGTTCATCTTATGATATATTAATCATGGTTTTTAATGATCTGTCTTTTTCGCTATCGTTTTGAATGATATTTAAGTTTGTCTCAATGTGTATTACGTACTTTTAAAAGGGTAGAAAGTTTTTATGTTAGATAAAATTCGCTCCGTAGCACAAGGTTGGGTTGGTAAAGCATTGTTAGCTTTAATTACCATTCCTTTTGCATTATTTGGCATTGATTCTTATTTGAATAATGTTGGGAATCATGTGGCTGTTGCAGAAATTAATGGTCATAGCATTTCAGTTCAAGAATATTCAAATGCATTGAAAAATATGCGTGATAGATTATTGTCTGAGGGTAAGGCTGATCAATCTCAACTAGATAGCCCTGAAGTAAAATCAATCGTTTTGAATCAACTAATTAGTAGGCAGCTTTTGAATAATGAAATTCAGCGCGCCAAATATGCAATTAGTGATGTGCAACTTTCGACTTATATTACGGGGATGCCTGAGTTTCAGAAAGACGGTAAATTTTCTCAAGAGATTTACGATAAAACTCTACAGCAAAACCATCTTTCCCCATCAAAATTCGAAGCGGGAATGCGCAATGATCTTCTTTCACAGCAAGCTCAGGATGGTATTACCAAGCTTGGTTTTGTTTCAAATGCACAGGCTGGCAATGCCTTTAAAATTAACAATCAACAACGTCTAGTGACTATCTCTGAGATGAAAACTAATGATTTTGTGAGTCAAGTTAAAATAGATCCTGCACAGGTTAAGGCTTACTATGAGCTAAACAAAAATAAATTGGTGGTTCCCGAGCAAGTTAAAATTGAGTTTTTGTTATTATCAGCTACCGATATGATCAAAAATGTTCAAGTGACCGACACGGAAGTGCAGAAATATTTTGAAGAAAATGCATCTAAATTTCAAGGTAATGAGCAGCGACGGGCAAGTCATATTTTAATAGGCTTTGGGGTGAGCGCTACAGCTGAGCAAAAACTACAGGCTAAAGCTAAGGCTGAAGAATTGCTAGCCGGTATCAAGAAAAACAAAAAATCATTTGAAGAATTGGCAATTAAGAACTCACAAGATCCTGGCTCTGCCGTTAAAGGTGGTGACCTAGGTGTGTTTGGTCGTGGTGCTATGGTTAAGCCATTTGAAGACGCTGCATTTAGCATGAAGTTGAATGAGGTAAGTAATTTGGTAGAGTCTGAATTTGGCTACCACATTATCAAGGTAACTGAAATAATCGGGGCAAGTGCTGACTTTAATACGTTAAAACCGCAAATTAAAGGGGATTTAATGTTTAAAAAGGCACAAGAGGAATTTGCTAAACAAGCAGAAGGCTTCAGTAATATAGTCTATGAACAATCTGGCAGTCTAGAGCCTGCAGCCAAGGCGTATGGAGGACAGGTGCAAAAGTCAGATTGGCTGAGTCGCGAGTCAGGCGCTAAGTTTTTTAAAGGTAATGATAAAATCATGAATCTTGCTTTTTCGAACGAAGTGCTTAAAGATCATCGTAATTCTGAGGCCGTAGAGATTTCACCTAATAATTTAGCTTCTGTCCGTGTCGTAAGCTATAAGCCTGCCGCACCACGCAGCTTTGAAGAGGTTAAAGCGGGCATTGAATCTTTGCTTAAACTGGAGGCCGCAGCCAAATTAGCTTCGACTAAGGGTGCAGCAGCATTAAAGGATTTACGTGAGGGCAAAGACGTCGCTGGTGTTGAATGGATACCGGAGGTTACGGTTACTCGTAAAAATGCACAAGGTTTAACTGAAGTAGCGATGAATCAAGTGTTTAAAACTAATGTAAGTAAACTGCCCGCATACTCTGGTGTTGCTGATAGCAAGCAGGGATACCTGCTCGTTAAAGTGATTAAAGTTGAGGCGTATGTGCCAACTGACGACGAAGCAGAAAAATCAGCTAAATCAGAGTTAAATGCAGCACTAATGAGCGAATATCTGTCTGCTTACAAACAGTCTTTACGTGAAAAAGCTAAAGTGACTGTGAATGAGAAGGTTTTGTTAAGTGGAGCGGTGAATAACCAATAAGTATGTTTGATTAACATATAAAATAATGCGGTGCATGCACCGCATTATTTTATAAATCATACTTTCATATCTAGGGCAAAAAGCTTGTTTTAATGGTGAGTTAATACTTCGCCAGCTTTAAGCTTATATTTAGTACCACAGTAAGGGCAAGCAACTTGCCCTGTTTTTAAGACGTCTAAAAACACTCGTGGGTGCGATGACCAAAGTACAACTTCATCGGTTGGGCAATGTAACGGCAAATCTTTTGCCGAGACCTCAACAAAGCTACTTTCATTTTCTCTTACGCTAGACATTCTTTATCCTAACAGTTGCATTGCTTAAACTAGCGTTAGCCAGTCTGTGTGATTAGCCGATTGACCTGTTACTGCATCAAAGTACATTTTTTGTAATTGTTTTGTGATTGGACCAGCAGTGCCTTCACCAATGTTACGACGATCAAGCTCGCGTATCGGCGTAACTTCAGCAGCAGTCCCAGTAAAAAAGGCTTCATCAGCTGAATATACTTCATCACGTGTGATACGTTTTTCGATCACAGCTAAGCCTATTTCTGCGGCTAGTTGCAGAATAGTGTCGCGAGTAATGCCTTCCAGTGCACTAGTGAGATCTGGCGTGTAGAGTTTACCATTGCGAATAATAAACACATTTTCGCCTGAACCTTCAGCTACAAAGCCATCTACGTCTAATAATAGCGCTTCATCATAGCCATCTAGCGCGGCTTCTTGGTGCGCTAAAATGCTATTCATGTAATTGCCATTGGCTTTTGCTTTACACATGGTGATATTGACATGGTGACGTGAGAATGATGACGTTTTTACGCGAATGCCATTATCTAAGGCCTCTTGTCCCATATACGCGCCCCATTTCCACGCGGCTACAATCACATGCGTTGAAAGTGTTTTTGCAGAAATACCCATTGCCTCAGCGCCATAAAAGCACATTGGGCGCATATAAGCCGATTCCAGATTATTTTCACGAACCGCAGCTTTTTGCGCCGCCATGATTTCTTCTTTACTGAAAGGTATTTTCATTTGCAAAATGTGTGCACTGCGAAATAGTCGGTCAGTATGTTCTTTTAGGCGGAAAATTGCAGTACCTTTATCCGTTTTGTAGGCGCGTACGCCTTCAAAAACACCCAGACCGTAGTGCAGCGTGTGCGTAAGTACGTGGGTGGTAGCATCGCGCCAGTTTACCATTTTTCCGTCGTACCAAATTACGCCGTCGCGGTCTGCCATTGAGGTTGGAATTGCCATTTGCTGCCTTTTTAACGAATTTTGTAAAAGCATTATTGTAAACGAGTGTGGACATGCATTGCAGCTAATTATCAGATTTGCGCATAAATTATCATGCAACAATTTGAATTTACAATGGTCATTACCAAGGTAATAAGCATGTTAAAATCGCCTACTACTGATTTAATTATCTCTAACCGCCGTCACTAAAGAAAGTAGAAATGAGACATTTATTTAAGAAACTAATATTCGTAATATTAATGTGCACATTGTCCGCGTGTAAACCCACGGGAGGGATCAGTAAGCTAGTGGCGACAGATATTACAGGCGCAGACTTTGGTCAAACTTTAAACTTGACTGACCACACAGGCAAGCATCGTACTTTGGCTGATTTTAAGGGTAAAGCTGTCGCTTTGTTTTTTGGTTATACACATTGCCCAGATGTTTGCCCCACGACTATGGCTGATTTGAAGCAAGCTATGAAGTTGCTTGGGTCACGCGCGAATGAGTTGCAAGTGTTGTTTGTAACACTAGACCCAGAGCGTGATACGCAGGAAGTATTGGCTAAATTTGTACCATCTTTTGATGCGAGTTTTATTGGTTTGCGTGGATCTATGGGTGAAGTGACTGCAACGGCAAAAGCCTTTAAAATATTTTCAAGCAAAGTGCAGTCAGAAGGACATAGTGGCTACACTATAGACCATAGTGCCGGCTTGTACATATTTGATAAGGCTGGAAAAATCAGGCTTTATATTGATTATTCTGAAAGACCTGTAGATATTGCGAGTGACATTAAGCAAATACTGTAGGCTTTTGTAGTTGATAACAAATCACCCATTTTAACGCTTGAATCTACAGCATAACAATATTGCGCATTATTGTGTTAACTCAGCGACCATTTTTCTAAACAAAGGCGCGATGATGAGCACCGCAGGAAATGTAATTGACCATGCATGAATGAAACCGTTCATCCAGTGCGTAAAAAACAATGACTAATACCTGCAAACACTACAGTTAGTACCCCAGACACGAGCAGGGCCATCAATAACGACATTAAAAAAGCAAACAGTAAGGCGCTATTTTTTTGGTATTCTCATTAGTCATTCTCGTTGCATTTACAACATTGCTTTTAGATACTTTGCCGTATAGCTTTCAGTACTTAACGCTACTTGCTCAGGCGTACCTTCGGCAATAATCATACCGCCACCATCGCCACCTTCAGGGCCCATGTCGACAATCCAGTCAGCGGTTCTAATTACGTCTAAATTGTGCTCAATAATCACAATAGTGTTGCCCGCATCACGCAAGCGATGAATCACATCCAGCAGTAATTGGATATCAGCAAAATGCAGACCGGTGGTTGGCTCATCTAAAATGTATAGTGTGCGACCAGTGTCGCGTTTACTTAACTCTAACGCCAGTTTTACACGCTGCGCCTCGCCGCCAGACAGCGTGGTGGCGCTTTGGCCCAGTGTGATATAGCCCAAGCCAACATCTAAAAGGGTTTTGAGTTTACGCGCGATGACCGGTTGTGCGCTAAAGAACGTGTGCGCTTGCTCAACGGTCATTTCTAACACTTCGCGGATATTTTTGCCTTTAAATTGAATCTCTAAAGTTTCTCGATTATAGCGATGGCCTTTACACACATCACATGGCACGTAAACATCGGGTAAAAAGTGCATTTCTACCCGCAAAACGCCATCGCCTTGGCACGCTTCGCAGCGCCCACCTTTGACGTTAAATGAATATCGGCCTGGGCCGTAGCCACGCACGCGGCTTTCTTGTACGGCGGCAAATAAATCACGAATCGGAGTAAATAAACCCGTGTATGTGGCTGGATTAGAACGTGGTGTTCGGCCAATTGGGCTTTGGTCTACATCAACTACTTTGTCGAAAAACGCTAGACCGTCAATCTCGCCGAAGGCCGCTGGTTCGGTGCTGCTACCGTATAAATGCTGTGAAACGACGCGATATAAAGTATCGTTAATCAGCGTGGATTTTCCACTACCAGAAACGCCAGTGATGCAGCTTAATAAACCAACTGGCAATTTAAGCGTCACATCTTTTAGGTTATTGCCTGTGGTATTGCTTAATTTAAGCCAGCGCGCTGGGTCTGGTGGAGTGCGTTTTTTATTGTAAATAATTTGTTTTTTGCCGCTTAAATAATCGCCAGTCAGTGAGTTTGGGTTGGCTTGTACTTCTTGTGGCGTACCTTCTGCCACAACTTGTCCGCCATGTTCACCCGCGCCTGGGCCAATATCAATCACATAATCAGCCGCCATAATCGCGTCATGGTCATGTTCAACAACAATCACACTATTGCCAATATCGCGTAAGCGTTTAAGCGTTTCTAGCAAGCGATCGTTGTCGCGCTGGTGTAAACCGATAGATGGTTCATCCAACACATACATTACGCCAGTTAAGCCACTACCAATTTGGCTGGCCAAGCGAATACGTTGCGCCTCACCGCCAGACAGCGTTTCTGCTGAGCGCGAAAGCGATAAATACTCTAAACCTACATTGGTTAAAAATTTAAGGCGATTGCTAATCTCTTTAACAATTTTGTCGGCAATGGCCAGTTTGGCGCCGGTTAATTCCAAGGTTTCAAAGAAATTAAGCGCGACTTTAAGTGGCACTTGGCAAACTTCGTGGATATTTTTATTGCCCACTTTAACGTGACGTGCTTCTTTGCGTAAGCGCGTACCTACGCAATCTGGGCAGCTTTGTGAGTTTAAGTATTTTGCTAATTCTTCACGTACCGTTTGTGAGTCGGTTTCATGATAACGGCGTTTTAAATTGATTAAAATACCTTCAAACGAGTGGATTTTTTGAAAGAACACACCGCGCTCATTCAAATATTTGAATGGTATTCCTTCTTTACCACTACCGTTGAGTAATATTTTTTGGATAGGCTCGGCCAGTTGTTCAAACGGCGTATCTAAATCAAAATTGTAGTGTGTGGCTAAACTGCTAAGCATTTGAAAGTAAAAATGGTTACGTTTATCCCAGCCTTTAATTGCGCCGGCCGCAAGTGATAAATGCGGAAATGCGACCACGCGTTTAGGATCAAAAAAGTTGATATTGCCTAAACCATCACACACTGGGCAAGCGCCCATAGGGTTGTTAAATGAGAATAAACGCGGCTCTAATTCGGCTAGTGAATAGTCACATTCTGGGCATGAAAACTTAGCAGAGAATACATATTCTTTGTCTGTATCCATTTCTACTGCAATGGCTTTACCTTCGGCTAAACGCAGTGCAGTTTCAAAAGATTCAGCAATACGCTGCTTCATATCTTGCTTAACTTTAATGCGGTCAATCACTACATCAACACTGTGTTTGGTCGTTTTAGTCAGTGTTGGCAATGCATCAACTTCGTAAATCTTGCCGTCTATACGCAAGCGTACAAACCCTTGCGCCTTTAATTCTTCCATTAAATCAATCTGCTCACCTTTGCGGTTGCTTACCACGGGCGCCAATATCATTAACTTGGTGTCTTCTGGCAAGGCCAATACATGATCCACCATTTGGCTCACGGTTTGGGCTTCTAACTTGGTGCCGTGCTCAGGACATTCAGGGTCACCAGCACGCGCATATAATAGGCGTAAATAATCGTGAATTTCTGTCACTGTACCCACGGTTGAACGCGGATTGTGTGAAGTTGATTTTTGCTCAATAGAAATCGCTGGCGATAAGCCCTCAATTAAATCTACATCAGGCTTATCCATGCGCGCTAAAAACTGTCTTGCGTATGCAGAAAGCGATTCTACATAACGTCGCTGACCTTCCGCATACAGCGTATCAAAGGCAAGTGAAGACTTACCAGAACCTGACAAGCCGGTTATAACAACCAGCTTATTACGTGGAATATCCAGTGATATGTTTTTCAAATTGTGCGTGCGCGCACCGCGTATTTTGATGAATTCCATAATGCTTTTACGAAAAATTAGGGCAACCTGCTAATATACCTACTTTTACGAATTTAGCTCATAAATTTTTCATGTCAGCATCAAATAATAAAACACCTAATCAGCAAGAAAACCAGAGCCTCAATCTTTTTTCCGAGCCAGTTGCTGAGGCCATTGCTGCCGTAGAGATGGCCGTAATCGATACTGAAGTGCTAGATAAAATGACGCCTTTAGAAGTACGTGCTACCGTTAGCTTGGCCGCCATTTATGGCTTGCGTATGTTCGGCATGTTTTCTATTTTGCCGATTTTCGCCATTTATGCTTCAACCTTTCCTGAGCATCCAAGCCCATTGATGATAGGATTTGCATTGGGTGCTTACGGGCTTACACAGGCGCTATTTCAACTGCCTTTTGGAATGGCGTCAGATAAGCTTGGTCGCAAGCCGATGATTTATTTAGGCTTATCTATTTTTGCAATCGGTAGCATGGTGGCCGCTTTAGCCACCAACATTGAAATCATTATTTTAGGCCGTGCAATTCAAGGTGCTGGTGCGGTATCTGCGGTGGTGACGGCCTTGTTGGCAGACTTAACCCGCGATGAAAACCGTACCAAAGCAATGGCAACTATAGGCGGTACCATCGGTGTGGCATTCGCAATATCCTTAGTTTGTGGACCTTTGCTAAACCAGTGGGTAGGGATAAAAGGCATATTTTGGATGACGGCATTGTTAACACTAGCCGCCATTGTCGTTGTAAAGTTTGTAGTACCAGACCCAGTGCACAGCCATTACCATTCTGATGCAAGCGCTGCGCCAGCCAAGCTAAAAGAGGTGTTGAGCAGCAGTCAATTACTACGCTTAAACTTTGGTATTTTTTCCTTACACGCCGCGCAAATGGCAATGTTTGTGGTGGTGCCGTTCGCCATCAAGCAATCAAGCAATCTCCACGAAAACCAGCATTGGCATATTTATTTGCCAGTTTTGCTAGCCTCATTTGTGTTGATGGTTCCAGCGATTATTTATGCTGAAAAACAAGCCAAAATGAAGCAGGTGTTTGTCAGTGCCATTGCCATTATGCTAGTCGCGCAGCTCACATTTGCAGTCTCCATCGAACATTTTTGGGGTATTGTAATTTCGCTCACACTATACTTTATAGCCTTTAACGTGCTTGAGGCCTCATTGCCTTCTATTATCAGTAAAATGGCACCTGCTGCGGCAAAGGGCACGGCGATGGGCGTTTATAATACCTCGCAGTCATTAGGCGTTTTTGTTGGCGGTGCTTTGGGTGGCTATTTGTCACACAAGCTAGGTTTTGCCAGCGTATTTATTTTCTGTAGCATAATGATGTTTTTATGGCTAATATTGGCGTACTCAATGCAGCCGCCACCTGCGGTAAGAACTAAAATGTACAGCCTAGATGAATCAGTACCTGAGTTAAGCAATGAGCATGCCGACATTCTGAAAAATAATCTGGCTAAACTAGTGGGAGTGATTGAAGCAGTGGTGTTACCGCAAGAACGCACTATAATATTGAAAATAGATAAAACGCAAGATTGGGATGAAGCCCAAGTGTATAAATTGTTGAGGGGATAAAAATGGCATCAGTGAATAAAGTGATTTTAGTCGGTAATTTAGGGCGCGACCCTGAAGTTAGATTTATGCCTAACGGTGAGGCTGTTTGTAATTTCAGCATTGCAACCACTGACACATGGAAAGACAAGCAAGGCGCAAAGCAAGAAAAAACAGAATGGCACAATATTGTGATGTATCGTAAATTGGCTGAAATTGCTGGCGAGTATCTAAAAAAAGGTCGCCCAGTATATGTAGAAGGCCGTTTACAAACACGCAAATGGCAAACTAAAGAAGGTCAGGATCGTTACACCACAGAAATTATAGCTGACCAAATGCAAATGCTTGGCGGTCGTGAAGGTGGCAGTTCAAATGCTAGTTACGATGGTGGAATGGATCAAAGTAGTGCTGGTGGCGATTACAATCAAGCACCTTCAAGTCAAGGTGGTCAGGTACCAGCAAAACAATCATCTGTGCAGGCTAGCGCCAAACCTGCAGGTGGCGGTTCAGGTTTTGATGATTTTGAGGATGACATTCCTTTTTAGAATTTACCAAGAGTAACATTGTAAACAACCCCCCTAAGTATTATATATTTAGGGGGTTTTTCTTTGTTTACATATTTTTTTTAGTTTGTTAAAGTTAAGTATTAAAGTATACCTTTCAAAAGTGTAAATAATGAGTCAAAAATATCGAGTAAAAATGATTGTCACTTCATGTGGAGAACGTCTTCCCATTTTGCTGGGTCGTGATGGTTTGCCGATGTTTGACCCGATAGTTTTTTCTTTATCTGAAGTGCGCTCAAAAAATAGAGCATCTAATACAATCGACAGTTATCTTAGATCGGTTATGGTATTTTTGTTATTTCTTGATTTAAGAAATATCAATTTGGAAGAGCGTTTGAAAGTTGGTCAGTTACTTTCTTTGGGTGAGATCGAAGAGTTGGTCGGAATATGTAGATTGCCTGTTGAAAAAATTCATTCCATGTTGGATGAAGTTCAGGTCGTATCAAATCATACAACCTCGAAAGTTATTTCGTTAGAGAAATTGAGAAAACGTCCGTCTAATATTTATGAGATGAGAATCGATGGCAGTTCTGCTGCAACTAGGTTAAGAAATATCCGCGATTATTTGAAATGGCTTTGTTTGGCTCGCACTTCGAAACATGGGATCGATAAATCACTTCGATTGTTGTTGGAGTCATCCATTCAATATACATCAAATGCTATTGAAGCAAGATTGCCATCTGGTGCATACAAGCACTCAAGAATTGATCCGCGTGAAGGATTAGAACCTGAAGTCGTAAGTCAAATTTTAGATGTTATCAATCCACAATCGCAAGAAAATCCGTGGTCTGATAAGCATTCTAAATATCGAAATGAATTAATCTTTCTGTGGTTACTAGCCTGTGGGTTGAGGCGTGGAGAGTTACTCAATATTAGAATAAGTGACTTGAATTTTAGAGAGTCTACAGTGGGTGTAGTACGTCGAGCTGATGATATAGGTGATCCGCGAACTAACCAGCCCAAGGTTAAAACGAGAGGAAGGAAAATTCCGCTCTCAAGTGGACTTCTAGATAAAACCAACGCATACATTATGAATCAGCGTTCAGCGATTAGAGGTGCAAGGAAGCACGATTTTCTTTTTGTTGCTTCTGATTCAGGTGTTCCATTATCAATTCCTTCTTTAAACAAGTTATTTACTGTACTTAAGAAGAAGTTTCCAGAACTTGCAAATCAATTATTTCCGCACATATTGCGCCACACCTGGAATGATAATTTTTCTGATGAAATGGATAGGAATAACGTTAATGAGGATGCGGAAAAGAAGCAGCGATCATATTTGATGGGCTGGTCTGAAACGTCAGGAACTGCGGCAACCTATACGCGTCGGCATATTCGTAAGAAGGCTCAGGCTGCATCGTTAGAGTTACAAAAAAATATAATGGAAAGCAAATATGAATGATTTGATGCCATTAGCATTAATAAATATTGCGTCGCAAGATTTTCCAGAAGAGGTGACAACACGAAATGGTGCTAAGTTTGATCCACGTTTGGATAGATGGTCTTATCGAGATAGCACTGTGACAGTTAGTTTAGATTTTTTAAGTTTAAGAGCTACAAATAATCTTATCAAATCTACCAAAAAAGTTTTGATTTGGTATGCAGAAAATAGGTCGCCCGATCATTTGATGAATATGTTTGAACGATTTGAACATTTGTTAAAGTATAGCAAACTTGGTTTAGATGAATCTTCACATATCAATAGTAATGTCTTAATAAATTACAGGGCAAGCTTATCCAGCAAAAATTCTTGGTATCTCGGAAACTTATCTGGGTTTCTGAAGAAATGGCATAGTCTCGGTGTGGTTGGAGTGACTGATGATGCAATAGCATTACTTAAGCAATTACGCCTCAAAGGAAACCGGAAAGGCGAAGCTGTTTCGACAATGGATACTTTAGACGGGCCTTTTACTGACCTTGAGGTGGAAGCAATTCACACTGCAGTTGATAATGGGTACAAAATGGGTGATATAAGTCTGGACGATTATCTTTTGGTCTGGTTGTTCTTAGCGTTAGGTCAGCGCCCAATTCAATATGCCTCATTGAAGGTATGTGATTTTGGAGCTAGTGTTGGTAAAGATGGAGTAACTATATATTCGCTAAATATACCGCGAGCGAAGCAACAAGATCAATTATCACGTTCAACATTCAGTCAGAGAGTATTGGTGCCACAAATCGGTGAGAAGTTTCTTCAACATATTGAAGTGGTAAAGGCAATGTTCACTGGTACCCTGGCTGATACAAGTGTTGCGCCATTATTTCCTTCTAAGCGGTCCAGAAAAAATGAACCAAACGGTTTTGAATTCCATCGCACATCGAAATCCTTGTCAGTTGACCTCAAAAATGCATTAAACAGACTAAAAGTAATATCTGAACGTACAGGAGAGCATTTACATATTACCGCTACACGTTTTAGACGCACAATTGGTACACGTGCGGCCATGGAAGGTCATGGTGAACTTGTTATTGCAGAGCTTTTAGATCATACCGACACTCAGAATGTCGGTGTTTACGTTCAGGCTACTCCTGAGATTGTTGAGCGAATTGATAAAGCAATGGCATTACACCTTGCTCCACTTGCACAGGCATTTGCAGGTGTAATTATTAAAACTGAATCTGAGGCGCGACGTAAAGATGATCCAACTAGTCGTATTTGCGACCCGCGTTTTGAACCTTCGATGAAGCCGATGGGCAATTGCGGCCAACATGGTTTTTGTGGGGAGTTAGCGCCTATTTCGTGCTATACCTGCCGTAGCTTTCAACCATGGTTAGATGGGCCGCATGAGGCGGTTCTTAATCACTTGATTTCAGAACGTGAGCGTATGATGGAAGTAAGTGACTCGCGAATCGCTTCAATAAATGACAGAACAATTTTGGCAGTTGCTGAAGTGGTAAGGCGCTGTGACGAAATTAAAGGTGGGATGAGTGAGGCAGATAATGGCTGAACTCATACTATTTCAACCAAAAGCCGAACTTGATGCTGCGGCAAATTTATGTGGCTTTATCAATTCATCTAGAAATGAATTAACTGTGTTTGGCGCAAATTTACTTTTTGATGAGAACGTTTGGGATATTACCGATTCGATTAGCTTAAAGGGACATGGAAACAAACGGCATAGATTGGTTTTCAGTAATCTTGAGACCGTTAATGATAAATCATCAGTTCCTATGGTTGAACCATTTTTATCTTTTGCCAAAGCCTATTTTCGCTACATGCAAGGATTTAGACCAGTCAATGGTACAGGTCCAAGGCTTGTTGCACTTCGAGCTTTGGAGGCTTCTTTAAGAGAGTCTGGCGGCGATGCTAATCCAATTCGATCTGACATACTTATTTTTAATCGTGCTGCTCAGTTGATCGTAGAAAAATATTCTGCCGATGCCGCCTATAGACATGGTGGTCAACTAGAAATGCTTTCTGAATTTTTATGTGATAACAAACTAATCACTATTCCAGTACGTTGGAGAAATTTTATTAAGCGTCCAGGCGATACTGTAAGAGTTGGTAAAGAGTTTGATAAACGTCGCGCCGATAAAATGCCAACGCAAGCGGCTTTGGATGCGTTGCCAGAAATATTTCTTCGGGCAACGGAACCTGTCGATGTGATTGTGAGTTCGGTTGCGGCATTACTCTGTGCTTCTCCAGACCGAATAAGTGAGGTGCTTGTTGGCGCGCGTTTAAAATTACCCAGGTGTGCGCGTTGTAGAATTACCCAGAGTGAAGGCCGTCTAAAAATGACGAGCCTGTTGATAAGTGTATCGCATTTATGCGGAAGAAGTTGCGTGTTGAAGTGCTTTTAGGAG
>CAINBI010000016.1 GCA_903846555.1 uncultured Pseudomonadota bacterium | reverse complement strand
CCAGGTGATAACGTTTCTATCGTTGTGACTTTGATTGCCCCAATCGCGATGGAAGATGGTTTACGCTTCGCGATTCGTGAAGGTGGCCGTACTGTTGGTGCTGGTGTTGTTGCTAAAATTATTGAGTAATTTGTTTTAAAGCATTATTGTAAAGTTTTTGTAGTCTCATCAAGCGGCAGAGTGAACTCTGCCGTTTCGCTCTTTGAATAGTGGTAAATATGAAAGGCAGTAAAAGCATGTCAACACAAAAAATTCGCATTCGTCTTAAAGCTTTTGATTATCGTTTGATTGATCAGTCAGCTCAAGAAATCGTAGAAACTGCAAAGCGTACTGGCGCAGTTGTTAAAGGTCCAGTGCCATTGCCAACACGTATCGAGCGTTTTGATATCTTACGTTCACCACACGTTAATAAAACTTCACGTGACCAATTTGAGATTCGTACTCATGTACGTTTAATGGATATTGTTGATCCTACAGATAAAACAGTTGATGCTTTGATGAAGCTTGATTTGCCAGCTGGTGTTGATGTTGAAATTAAACTTTAGTATTTGTTGCTAAAGTAAAACAATTACAAGTCGTTTTAATTAACGACTTGTAATGCATTCTAGAGTTCGGTATAATCCGCGCTCTTCTACAGAAGTCGGTCAATTGTAATCGGCTTTTTAACTAAATAATAAGGATACGATCATGAGCTTAGGGCTTATTGGTCGCAAAGTGGGTATGACCCGCGTGTTTACTGATGATGGCGCAAGCATCCCGGTAACCGTGTTGGAAGTTATACCTAACCGCGTGACACAGATCAAGACGATCGCAAGCGACGGCTATATAGGCCTTCAAGTTGCTTACGGTACTCGTCGCGCCAGCCGCATCAACAGTGCATTGACAGGGCATTACGCCAAGTCTGGTTCTGCTGCGGGTTCTGGTATACATGAATTTCCAGTGACTAGTGAAATTTTAGCTAACTACACTGCCGGTGCAAATATCACAGTTGATATTTTCCAGGTAGGGCAGATAGTTGACGTTACTGGTACCTCTTTAGGTAAAGGCTTTGCTGGTGCTATCAAGCGCCATCACTTTAAGTCTAACCGCGCTTCACACGGTAACTCAAAATCACATAACGTACCTGGTTCTATCGGTATGGCGCAAGATCCTGGACGCGTGTTCCCAGGTAAGCGTATGCCTGGTCACTTAGGGGCTGTTAAAGTCACTACGCAAAACCTAGAAATCGTACGTGTTGATATCGAGCGTAATCTTCTATTGATTAAAGGTGCGATCCCTGGTTCTAAAGGCGGCGATGTTGTTGTGCGCCCAGCTATTAAAGCTAAGCTTCAGAAGGGGATGAAATAATGGAATTAAAATTAACCGACAAAAGCGGTAAGCTTGCTAAAAAAGGTCTAACTGTATCTGATGATACATTTGGCCGTGAGTTTAACGAAGCTTTGGTGCATCAAGTAGTTGTTGCTTACATGGCTAATGCCCGTACAGCAACGCGTGCACAAAAAGGTCGTGGTAACGTAGCTCATACTACGCACAAGCCATATGCGCAAAAAGGAACGGGTAACGCACGTGCTGGTATGACGTCAAGCCCAATCTGGCGCGGAGGCGGTCGCGCTTTTCCTAGCTCACCACTTGAAAATTTCAGCCACAAGATTAACCGTAAGGCCTATCGTGCTGGCATGCAAACCATTCTATCTGAGTTAGTTCGTCAAGAGCGCTTAAATGTAGTTGAAGAGTTTGTTGTTGAAACGCCTAAAACTAAGGCTTTTGCTGAGAAAATTAAAAATCTAGGCTATGTAGGCGGCGTATTAGTGCTTACTGATGGCTTTGATGAGAATTTATATTTATCTTCACGCAACCTCATTAACGTGATGGTTGTAGATGCTCAGTATGCTGATCCAGTAAGTTTGGTGCGTTTTCCAAATGTGGTCGCAACAGTGGGCGCAGTGAAGAAACTTGAGGAGATGCTAGCATGATGACCGCTATTACTAAAACTCAAGATCGTTTATTGCAAGTGATTTTAGCGCCTCAGATTACTGAGAAAGCGACTTATATTGCTGATAAGCATCAACAAATTGCATTTAAAGTGCGTACTGATGCTACTAAACCTGAAATTAAAGCTGCTGTAGAGCTTATTTTTAAGGTTGAAGTTGAGAAAGTTGCAACTATTAATGTTGAAGGTAAAACAAAGCGCGCTGGCAAAAGTATGGGCAAGCGTAAAGACTGGAAAAAAGCTTATGTAAGCTTGAAGCCAGGTCAAGAAATTAACTTCGCAGCGGCCGAATAAGGAGAGATGAGATGGCATTAGTTAAAGTCAAGCCAACGTCCCCGGGTCGTCGTGGTGTAGTTAAGGTGGTAACACCTGGCCTTCATAAAGGCAAGCCACACGCACCGCTGTTGGAAAGTCAAAGTAGACACGCAGGCCGTAATAATAACGGTCATATTACAACCCGTCACCAAGGTGGTGGTCATAAGCAGCATTATCGTTTAATTGATTTCCGTCGCAATAAGCACGGTATCCCAGCGAAAGTGGAAACGATTGAATATGATCCAAACCGCACTGCACACATTGCTTTGCTTTGTTACGCAGATGGTGAGCGCCGTTACATTATTGCTCCGCGCGGTATTGCTGCAGGTGCGCAATTAATCAGTGGTTCAGATGCGCCTATTAAACCAGGTAATGCAATGCCTCTACGTAATATCCCAGTCGGTAGCACGATACATTGTATCGAGTTGCAACCTGGTAAAGGTGCACAGTTAGCTCGCTCAGCTGGTACTTCAGTACAATTGCTTGCACGTGAAGGTAGTTATGCTCAGTTACGTTTACGTTCAGGTGAAGTTCGCCGCGTACATGTAGATTGCATGGCAACTTTAGGTGAAGTGGGTAATGAAGAGCATTCACTACGTTCAATTGGTAAAGCTGGTGCTATGCGCTGGCGTGGTGTTCGTCCAACCGTTCGCGGTGTGGTGATGAATCCGGTTGATCACCCGCACGGTGGTGGTGAAGGTAAAACAGCTGCTGGTATGAATCCAGTAAGCCCATGGGGTGTTAAAACTAAGGGTTATCGTACACGTAGTAGCAAGCGTACAGATAACATGCGTATTAGTCGTCGTCCGAGAGGCGTAAGGTAATAATATGGCACGTTCACTTAAAAAAGGTCCATTTATAGATGGTCATTTGGCGAATAAAGTAGAAGCTGCAGCTGCTATCCGCGACCGCAAACCAATTAAGACTTGGTCACGTCGCTCTACAATTTTCCCGGATTTTATTGGTCTTACTATTGCAATTCATAATGGTAAGCAGCACATTCCTGTGTTGATTTCTGAAAACATGGTTGGTCATAAGCTTGGCGAATTCGCGTTAACTCGCACGTTCAAAGGCCATGCAGCCGACAAAAAAGCTAAGAAGTAGGAGCTGAACATGCAAGTATCTGCAATATTAAAAGGTGTTCATCTTTCTCCTCAAAAGGCTAGATTGGTGGCAGACCTTGTTCGCGGCAAGAAAGTAGATCACGCGCTAAACATTCTTAATTTCACACCTAAAAAAGGTGCTGAGATTATTAAGAAGGTAGTCGAATCTGCAATCGCTAATGCTGAACATAACAATGGGGCTGATATTGACGAATTGAAGGTAACTTCAATTTATGTTGATAAAGGCATTGTGCTTAAACGAATTCGCCCACGTGCAAAAGGTCGTGCTGGTCGTATTACTAAACCAACCTGTCACATTCATGTGACAGTCGGTAACTAAAGGATAATCATGGGTCAGAAAATTCATCCAATTGGTTTCCGTCTGAGCGTCCAGAAAAATTGGTCGTCACGTTGGTATGCCAATAGCAAAAACTTTCCTGAGATGTTGCAAGGCGACATTAAAGTACGTGAGTTTTTAAATAAAAAATTAGCTAACGCTGCTGTAAGTCGTATCTTGATTGAGCGTCCTGCAAAGAACGCTAAGATTACAATCTACAGCGCGCGTCCTGGTGTAGTTATCGGTAAAAAAGGTGAAGACATTGAGTCTTTACGTGCAACTTTACAAGGTTTAATGGGCGTGCCTGTTCACCTGAATATTGAAGAAGTTCGTAAGCCTGAAATTGATGCTACATTGATTGCACAATCAATTGCTCAACAACTTGAAAAACGTGTGATGTTCCGTCGTGCCATGAAGCGTGCAATGCAAAACGCAATGCGTCTAGGTGCTCAAGGTATCAAAATCATGAGTTCAGGTCGTTTGAATGGTATCGAAATCGCACGTACTGAATGGTACCGTGAAGGTCGAGTGCCACTACATACATTGCGCGCTGACATTGATTACGGTGTTGCTGAGGCCTTAACAACCTACGGTATCATTGGTATCAAAGTTTGGGTATTTAAAGGTGAAATTTTTGCTGGTAATGTACAAGCGCCAATCGGTGCAACCACAACTCCAGTTGCTGAGCCAGAGAAGAAAGTAAGAAAGCCGAGGGCTAAAGATGCTGCAACCGTCTAGACAAAAATACCGTAAGATGCAAAAAGGCCGCAACAAGGGCATTGCAACTACGGGTAATAAAGTAAGTTTTGGTGAATTTGGTTTAAAAGCAATTGGTCGTGGCCGTTTAACGGCTCGTCAAATTGAAGCTGCGCGTCGCGTTATGACTCGCCACATTAAACGTGGTGGTCGTGTATGGATTCGTATTTTTCCAGATCAGCCAATTTCTAAAAAACCTGCTGAAGTGCGTATGGGTAACGGTAAAGGTAGTACCGAGTTCTATGTAGCACAAATTCAGCCAGGTAAAATGTTATACGAGATGGATGGGGTGAGCGAAGAGCTTGCACGTGAAGCGTTCCGTTTGGCAGCTGCAAAGTTGCCAATTGAAACGACATTCATGACTCGCCAAATCGGCAGTTAAGGTTAAGGAAGCTAAATATGAAAGCAACCGATTTAAGAGCAAAAAGCGTTGAAGAGTTAAATGTAGAGTTGATTGATTTGCGCCGTGCGCAATTCTCTCTACGTATGCAAGTAGCTACTCAACAATTATCTAAAGTAGATCAGCTAGGTAAGGTACGCAAAGATGTAGCGCGTGTTAAGCTTGTTTTGGCTGAGAAGGCGAAACAGGCTTAATTATGACAGAAGCGACAAAAGTAGTTCGTAGCCTAACTGGCCGCGTTACCAGCGATAAAATGGACAAAACTGTTACGGTGTTAGTTGAACGTAAAGTTAAGCATCCATTGATTGGTAAAGTTATCCGCCAATCTAAAAAGTTTCATGCACATGATGAAACAAACAGCTGTAAAGAGGGCGATTTAGTGACTATCATTGAAAGCCGTCCGCTTTCAAAAACTAAATCTTGGGTTGTTAAAGCAGCTTAAGTAAGTTGGTAATATTACGCAATTATTAGCAATAGTAATTGCGTAATAGAGTTTGGCAATATATAATGTTTGGCTATTTAGGCGAGCCACATAGCTCTCGCCCCAATACTGACCGGGTCTATCGGCCGTGTTAACTTTTAATTTAGTTCGAAGTTAAAAATGGCTGGTGTTGGTTTTAACGGATTAAGTTGGAGATTTTTCTCATGATTCAAATGCAATCTCGGCTAGAAGTTGCCGATAACACTGGTGCGCGCTCTGTGCAATGCATCAAGGTGTTAGGTGGTTCTAAGCGTCGTTACGCTGGTATTGGCGATATCATTAAGGTAAGCATCAAAGATGCTGCGCCTCGTGGTCGCGTTAAAAAAGGCGAAGTCTATAGTGCCGTTGTTGTTCGTACAGCTAAAGGTGTCCGTCGTCCTGATGGTTCTTTGGTTAAATTCGACAGCAATGCTGCAGTTCTTCTAAATAATAAACTTGAACCGATTGGTACCCGTATTTTTGGGCCAGTTACTCGTGAATTGCGTACTGAAAAATTCATGAAAATCGTTTCATTAGCACCAGAAGTCTTGTAGGAGCTCACATGAATAAAATACGTAAGGGTGATCAAGTCATCCTAAATACTGGTAAAGACAAAGGTAGGCAAGGTTCTGTTATTGCTATTCTTGATTCGGGTCATGTTGTTGTTGAGGGTCTTAACTTAGTTAAGAAACACGCAAAAGCTAACCCGATGAAAGGTATTGCTGGCGGTATCATTTCAAAGGAAATGCCTTTAGACATTTCTAATGTTGCTTTATTTAACGGCGCCACCCAAAAAGGTGATCGCGTAGGCTTCAAAACATTGGATGATGGTCGCAAAATTCGCGTATTCAAATCTAATGGCGAAGCAGTGGACGCATAGGTAGAATTATGGCTCGCTTAAAAGATTTTTATAAAGACTCAGTTGTAAAAGCTATGACTGAGCAGTTTGGTTACACTTCTGTGATGCAAGTCCCGCGTATTGATAAGATTACTCTTAACATGGGTGTGGGCGAAGCTGTTGCAGATAAAAAAGTAATGGAGCACGCTGTTGGGGATATGGAGAAGATTGCTGGTCAAAAAGCAATTGTAACTAAAGCTAAAAAATCAGTGGCTGCATTTAAAATTCGTGATGATTATCCTGTTGGTTGTAAAGTTACTTTACGCCGCGAGCGCATGTACGAGTTTCTTGACCGCTTAGTTACTGTAGCTATCCCACGTATTCGTGACTTCCGCGGTATTTCTGCGAAATCATTTGATGGTCGTGGTAACTACAATATGGGTGTTAAAGAGCAAATCATTTTCCCTGAAATTGAGTACGACAAGATTGATGCAATTCGTGGAATGAATATCACAATTACAACAACTGCGAAAACGGATGAAGAAGCAAAAGCATTGCTTGCTGCATTTAGTTTTCCTTTCAGAGGTTAAGTCATGGCTAAAACCTGTATGACAGAGCGCGAAATTAAACGTCGCGCAACTGTAAGTAAATTCGCTGTAAAACGTGCTGCTCTAGAAGCTGCAATGAATGACGTAACTGCAACATCAGAAGCTAGATTTGAAGCGCGTATGAAATTCCAAGCGCTTCCACGTAATTCTAGCCCAGTGCGTCTTCGTAATCGTTGTGCATTAACTGGTCGCCCACGTGGTGTGTTTAGTAAATTCGGTATTGGGCGTAGTAAATTGCGCGATTTAATGATGGCTGGCTTTGTGCCAGGCGTCACTAAAGCCAGCTGGTAATAGGGGGAATAGCTATGAGTATGAGTGATCCAATTGCCGACATGTTGACGCGCATTCGTAATGCGCAAATGGTCAATAAAGCGGTTGTTACTATGCCATCTTCAAATGTTAAGACTGCTATTGCTAGCGTGCTTAAAGAAGAAGGTTATGTAGAAGATTTCGCAGTGCAAACAGAAGGTAGCAAAGCTACTTTAACCATTAATCTTAAATATTATGCTGGCCGCCCTGTTATTGAGCGTATTCAGCGTATTAGTAAGCCTGGTTTGCGCGTGTATAAAGGAAGTCAAGAGATTCCTAAAGTAATGAATGGCCTTGGTGTGACAATTATGTCTACATCTAAGGGTGTAATGACAGATCGTAAAGCTCAAGCTGCCGGTATCGGTGGTGAAGTTCTTTGCGTAGTGGCTTAAGGAGAAGCAAATGTCACGTGTTGCTAAAAACCCAGTCGCTATCCCTGATAAAGTTGAAGTCGTACTTAGTGCTACATCAATTGATATTAGTGGTCCATTAGGCAGGTTGTCACAAGCGTTAACGAATGCAGTAGTCCTTAAGCGTGAGGGTGATACGATCACTTTTGTTGCTTCTAGTGATGCTCAGCATTCCCGCGCTATGTCTGGTACTTTGCGCGCACTTGTTGCAAATATGGTTCACGGTGTATCGAAAGGCTTTAGCCGTAAATTAACGCTTGTTGGTGTTGGTTATAAGGCAATAGCTCAGGGTTCAATTTTAAACTTAGAATTAGGTTACTCACATCCAATTAATCACAGGATGCCTGATGGCGTTACTGTGGTCACTGCAACACCAACTGAGATTTTACTTACTGGTGTTAATAAACAGGTGATTGGACAAGTTGCTGCACAAATTAGAGCGTATCGCGCTCCTGAGCCTTATAAAGGCAAGGGTGTCCGTTATTCTGATGAAGTTGTTGCAATTAAAGAAACCAAGAAGAAATAAGGCTTAATAAAATGAATAACGTAAATAATCGCTTGCGTCGTGCACGTAAAACCCGTGCCAAAATTGCTGAGCTTAAAGTTACTCGTCTAAGTGTGCACCGTACTAATACGCACATTTATGCACAAATTATTGCTGAATCTGGTGATATGGTAATTGCTAGTGCTTCAACAGTTGAGGCTGACGTTCGTAAGAATTTGAAAAATGGTGGCAACATTGAAGCTGCTGCACTAATTGGTAAACTTATTGCAGAAAAAGCGGTTCAAGCTGGTGTTACTACCGTAGCTTTTGATCGCTCAGGCTACAAATACCACGGTCGTATTAAGGCGTTAGCTGAAGCTGCGCGTGAAAACGGCTTATCCTTCTAATTGGTCTGATTGCTAAAGAGGTTTATGATGGCGAGAGAAATAGAACAGCAACAGCAGCAGACTGATGGTTTGCGCGAGAAAATGATTGCAGTTAATCGTGTTAGTAAAACGGTTAAAGGTGGTCGTATTATGAGTTTTGCAGCTCTTACAGTAGTTGGTGACGGTGATGGTGCTGTTGGTATGGGTAAAGGCAAAGCACGTGAAGTGCCTGTAGCCGTACAAAAAGCAATGGACGAAGCTCGTCGTGGAATGTTAAAGATTAATTTAACTAACGGTACATTGCATCATGCAGTGACTGGTGTTCACGGTGCAGCTAAGGTTTTTATTCAACCAGCTTCTGAAGGTACTGGCATCATTGCTGGTGGCGCAATGCGTGCAATTTTTGAAGTGATGGGTGTAACCAATGTTGTTGCTAAATGTATCGGTTCTACCAATCCTTATAACTTGGTTCGTGCAACTTTGAACGGTTTAGAATCAATGAACACACCAGCAGAAATCGCCGCTAAGCGTGGTAAATCTGTTGAAGATATTAGAGGCTAATCATGGCTAAAGCAAAAAAAGAGGCATCAACTATTAAAGTGACGCTAGTTAAAAGTGTTATTGGTCGTATTGAAGCGCATAAAGCTACCGTTAAAGGTTTAGGTTTACGTCGTATTCGTCATACAGTTGAGTTACAAGATACTCCAGCAATTCGCGGCATGATCAATGCTGTTAGCTATCTAGTAAAGGTAGAGGGATAATGCAGTTAAATACAATTAAGCCTGCAGAAGGCTCTAAAAAAGAACGTCGTCGCGTTGGACGTGGTGTCGGATCTGGCTTTGGTAAAACAGCTGGACGTGGTCATAAAGGCCAAAAATCACGTACTGGTGGCTTCCATAAAGTTGGTTTTGAAGGCGGTCAAATGCCAATTCAAAGACGTCTACCTAAACGTGGCTTTAAATCAATGACTAAAGCTAAAACTGCGCATGTTCGTACTAGTGAACTTTCTTTAATCCCTAACGAAGTTATTGATTTGTTAGCATTAAAAGCAGCAAACATTGTTTCAGGTACAGTTCGTAATGCAAAAATATTCTTGTCAGGTGATGTTACTGCTAAGTTTAATATCCAAGGTCTGCTTATGACTAAAGGCGCGCGCGCCGCAGTTGAAGCCGCCGGCGGTAAAATCTTAGAAGCTGCATAAGAGTATTGTTTTGGCAAAAGATAGCATATTAAAAGCAGCTTCAAAAATGGGCGAACTTAAAAGTCGCCTGTTCTTTGTTTTAGGTGCATTAGTTGTTTATAGATTAGGAGCGCATATACCTGTTCCTGGCATTGATCCTGATGTTTTAGCTAAGCTATTTCAATCGCAAAGTGGTGGTATCTTGGGAATGTTTAACATGTTCTCAGGTGGTGCTTTGTCTAGATTCACTGTGTTTGCATTAGGGATTATGCCCTATATTTCTGCATCTATTATTATGCAGTTAATGGCGGCGGTTTCACCCAGGCTAGAGCAGTTGAAGAAAGAAGGTGAAGCTGGACGTAGAACAATTACTAAGTGGACACGTTATGGCACAGTTGTACTTGCTGCATTTCAGGCGCTAGGTATTGCAATTGCTTTAGAGGGTCAGCCAGGACTTGTTCTTGAGCCTGGCATTGCTTTTAGACTAATTGCAATGATTACGCTTGTAAGTGGAACAATGTTCATTATGTGGTTAGGTGAACAAATTACTGAGCGTGGTATTGGTAATGGTATTTCTATTATTATCTTTGCAGGTATCGTTGCGGGTCTACCAAAAGCGGTGGGATCTACTGCGGAGATGGTAAATACAGGTGCTTTTAGTGTTCCGCTTGGCTTCTTCTTGCTAGTTGCTACGATATTGGTAACAGCTTTGGTTGTTTTCGTAGAGCGTGGTCAGCGTAAGATTACCGTTAATTATGCTAAACGTCAGGTCGGTAACAAAGTTTATGGCGGTCAGACTACACATTTGCCCTTAAAACTTAACATGGCGGGAGTTATTCCACCTATATTCGCTTCAAGTATCATTTTATTCCCAGCGACACTTGCTGGGTGGTTTGGTAGTAGTGAGAAGATGTATTGGCTAAAAGATGTTGCTTCAGCGCTATCTCCGGGCCAACCCATTTACATTTTGTTCTTTGCAACTGCCATTGTGTTCTTCTGTTTTTTTTATACGGCTTTGCAATTCAACCCAAAAGATACAGCTGATAATTTAAAGAAAAGTGGTGCTTTTGTCCCTGGTATTCGCCCTGGCGATCAAACTGCAAAATATATTGATAGAATAATGGGTCGATTAACGCTAGTTGGCGCGGCTTACATCACGTTAGTTTGCTTGTTGCCAGAGTTTCTGATTTTAAAATTTAATACACCGTTTTATTTTGGTGGCACTTCATTACTGATTATTGTTGTCGTAACAATGGATTTTATGTCTCAAGTCCAGTCACATTTAATGTCACAACAATATGAAGGTTTGCTTAAAAAAGCTAACTTCAAAGGTAATGCGCAAAACATCAAATAGTTATATTTGTGTTATTAGTAATAATAATTTAAGTAAATGTAGTTTAAGAAGTGATGGAGTGATAAATGAGAGTTCGTGCATCAGTAAAACCGTTATGCCGTAATTGTAAAGTTGTTCGCCGTCGTGGAGTTGTACGTATTATCTGTACAGATCCTCGTCACAAACAACGTCAAGGTTAATTGATTAATTTCAAATAGACCAAATTAGTGAGTAGCAGGTTATTTCACTAATTGAGATGGTCACTTATTATTGTGATCAGAAGATAAGCTAATTGTTAAAAATTGGTTTTACTGTTAAACTCTTCGGCTTTTTTAAAGCTATAGACTTGTTAGTAAGCCTAAATTTTGGAGTAAGGTATGGCTCGTATTGCAGGGGTAAATATCCCAAATAATAAACACACTGAAATTGCGTTAACCGCAATTTTTGGTATTGGTCGTAATACAGCACAAAAGATTTGTGCTGCTGCTGGCGTTTTGGCTACAGTAAAGATCAAAGATTTGAATGATGCAGACGTAGAAAAGTTACGTGAAGAAGTTGCTAAGTTTAAAGTAGAAGGTGATTTACGCCGTGAAGTTTCAATGAACATTAAGCGTTTAATGGATCTTAACTGTTATCGTGGTGTTCGTCATCGTCGTGGTTTACCTGTTCGTGGTCAACGCACTAAAACAAATGCGCGTACACGTAAAGGTCCAGTCAAGGCTATAAAGCAAGCTAAGTAAGCGAGTTTAAAATTTAGGTTTACAAATTTTAGTTTAACAAATTTTAGTACGATTTATTGGTAAGGAAAGTGCAACATGGCAAAAGCTAATGTACGCGTAAGAAAGAAAGTTAAAAAGAATATTGCAGAGGGTATAGCTCATGTGCATGCTTCTTTTAACAATACTATCATCACCATTACTGACCGTCAGGGAAATGCCTTGTCTTGGGCTACCTCTGGTGGCCAAGGCTTCAAGGGTTCACGTAAAAGTACACCTTTCGCAGCTCAAGTAGCCGCAGAGGTCGCAGGTAAGTCAGCGCAAGAAAATGGCGTTAAGAATTTAGAAGTGCGTATTAAGGGCCCAGGTCCAGGCCGTGAATCTGCTGTGCGCGCACTTAATGCAGCTGGTTTTAAAATTACCAGCATTACCGATGTGACGCCAGTGCCACATAATGGTTGCCGTCCACCTAAAAAACGTCGCATTTAAGCAGAGCTTATAGCTCGCATAGTAGAGATAACAGGAGAATACCTTGGCTAGAAATTTAGACCCTAAGTGTCGTCAATGTCGCCGTGAAGGCGAAAAGCTTTTTTTAAAAGCTGAAAAATGTTTTACAGATAAGTGTGCTATTGAAAAACGTAACTTCCCACCAGGTCAGCACGGTCAGCGTCGCAACCAGCGTCTTTCAGACTACGGTGTTCAATTACGTGAAAAGCAAAAAGTACGTCGTATCTACGGTGTACTAGAAGCTCAATTCCGTAGCTACTACGCTGAAGCTGATCGTAAAAAAGGAATTACTGGTGAGAACCTATTGCAACTTCTAGAGTGCCGTTTAGATAACGTTACTTACAGAATGGGTCTTGGTGGTTCACGTACAGAAGCACGTCAAATCGTACGTCACAACAGTATTTTAGTTAATGGTCGTCGCGTTAATATTCCTTCATTCCAAGTTAAAGCTGGTGATGTCGTAAGTGTTGCTGAAGCATCTAAAACACAATTGCGTATTAAAGGTGCACTTGCTGCAGCAGAGCAACGTGGCTTCCCTGCGTGGATTGAAGTGGATGTTAAAGCACTTAAAGGTACATTTAAGGCTAAGCCACAACGTGATGAGTTGCCATCAACAATCAATGAATCATTGGTGGTAGAGCTTTACTCTAAATAACTAAATAAGCGAGTTGGGTAGCCCAGCTTGCTTTTGCAATTTTTATTAATTAATTTATTAAATATTGTATGAAAATATTAAAAAGGTATAACTATGCATAACAGTCCTACCGAATACCTAAAACCACGTGTTGTAGATGTTGAAGTTTTATCCCCTTTACGTGCACGTGTAACGTTAGAACCAATGGAGCGAGGCTTCGGCTATACGCTTGGCAATGCTTTGCGTCGTGTTTTATTATCTTCAATTCCAGGCTTCGCAATTACGGAAGTTAAGATTGATGGTGTAGTGCATGAGTATTCAACTTTAGATGGCGTTCAAGAAGATGTAGTAGACATTCTACTTAATCTTAAAGGCGTAGCTTTGAAATTGAACAGTAAATCAGAAACAATCTTGACCTTAAATAAATCAGTTGAAGGTGTAGTTACCGCTGGGGATTTTGAAACTGGTCATGATGCTGAAATTGTTAATCCAGACCATGTTATTGCGCATCTTACTAAAGGTGGCAAACTTAATCTAGAAGTTAAGGTTGAGATGGGTCGTGGTTATCAACCAGTGCCTGCTCGTCAAAAAGCAAATGAAGAAGATCGTGTACTTGGTTTTATTATGGTAGACGCGTCATTCAGCCCTATCAATAAAGTGAGCTATCAAGTTGAAAGCGCGCGTGTTGAGCAACGTACAGATTTGGACAAGCTAGTAATGGACGTTGAAACTAACGGTGTTATTGAGCCTGAACAAGCGATACGTGATGCTGCACGAATCTTAATGGGTCAGTTATCTGTTTTTGCTGATTTAGAGGGTGCGCCTAGTGAAGTTGAAGTTAAATCAGCTCGACAAGTTGATCCAATCTTACTTCGTCCCGTAGATGATTTAGAGCTAACAGTACGTTCTGCGAACTGTTTGAAAGCTGAAAATATATTTTACATTGGCGATTTGATTCAACGTACGGAGAATGAGTTGTTAAAAGCTCCTAATCTAGGCCGTAAATCATTAAATGAAATTAAAGATGTACTCGCTACTCGTGGCCTTACCTTGGGCATGAAGTTAGAAAACTGGCCACCTGTTGGTCTTGAAAAAGCTTAGTTATTAAGCTTAAATATTAAGATAAGAAACTTTAAGGAATTACTATGCGTCACGGTAATAGCAATCGTAAATTAAATCGTACTAGCAGTCATCGCGCAGCGATGTTTCGTAATATGACAGCTTCATTGCTGCGTCACGAAGTCATTAAAACAACTTTGCCTAAAGCAAAAGAGTTGAGAAAATTTGCTGAGCCTTTAATCACATTAGGTAAAACACCAACATTAGCAAATCGCCGTTTAGCGTTTAGTCGCTTACGTGATCGTGAAATTGTCGGTAAATTGTTTGGTGAACTTGGACCGCGCTATCTAACTCGTAATGGTGGATATTTACGCGTTTTGAAATGTGGTTTCCGTAATGGTGATAATGCACCTATGGCACTCGTGGAATTAGTTGATCGCCCTGATTCTGGTGCCGATGCTAATTAAAGCGAAGTTGAAATAAACGGAGAGCTGGCCGAGTGGTCGAAGGCACTTCCCTGCTAAGGAAGCATACGGGCTTAACCCTGTATCTAGGGTTCGAATCCCTAGCTCTCCGCCACCTACACACAACCCATTGAATATACAAGACATTCAGTCAAGACGGTCATCGTAGCGCTTTAAATCCCCAAAAATGTGGTAGGAAGTGTGGTAGTTTTATGGTAAGGTAACCCTTAAATCAAGGGGTGCTATTATCAAATATCTATCCAAAAGGTCTAACGGCATATACGAATTCACTAGGACTGTTCCGGTCACTTTAGTGCCATATTTTAATGACGTAGAACGAATACGAAAATCACTCAAAACCACCGATTTAAAAATAGCTGAAAAGCTCTGCACTGAATTGGCAGCTAAATACAATAAAGAGTTTTCTGTATTGAAAGAATCAATTGCAAGAGAGCAAGAGTTTCCAGCAGTCCGAGTTCAAGTAGCACTTACACCAGAACTAATACCTTCTGTAATTCCCAAAAGTGCAAGGTCTACCTTTCCATCCGTAGCACTTACCCCAGAACTGATGGCTGCGGTGATTAGCCTTGCCAAACGTAGCATACTTAAATCAGATGACGCACACCGCGACTTAGTTACAGGCTTTCAACTTCCAGACTTCAACATACTAACAGCGTCAAATAAACACGAGCAGGATTTAGCTAAATTGAAGACAGCCTGCGTTAGACGTGATGTAAGCTCCATAACACCTGCCCTACTGAATAATTTACTGCGACCATTTAGCGCTAGCCTGGCACGCCTGCTAGCTAATGAAGCAGACCTATTTAACTTTAAATTAGAAATCCTTCAGGCAAGACGTGATGCCACTCGTGAATTATTAGCTCGCGATGCAGTTGATGGTAGCCATACAAACACTGTAGCGCCATTTGTGGCTCTGAATAAACCTGAACCTACCCTAACCCTTATCAGACTTCATGAACTTTGGGCTAAGGATGCAGTGCGCAATCCAAAAACTTCTGACGGCTTCCTAGCCACTCTCAAACAGTTCATTGCTTTTGTGGATGATAAACCTGCTAAAGATATTACTCGCGAAGACATCAACAACTGGGCAATTCAGTTGGCTACTGATGGTTATGCCAACAAGACCATTATGAACAAAGTGAAAACCATCAATGCCTTGTTCATAGTAGCTGTAGATAACAACCTCCTTTCATCCAGCCCATCGTCAAGAATCAAAACCAAAGGTCGTGGAACACCTGCAAAAGTTAAAAGGGCTTTCACCACCCTGGAACTAGAGCTACTGTTCAAGCGTCCATGGTCAGAACAAACCAAACCTAAATCTACTGAAACTTACCAACACTGGATTCCAGCTATAGGTCTTACTACTGGCGCTCGCCTCCGTGAAATATGCCAGCTACTACTATCAGACTTTAAAGTAGAAGATGGTTATCACATCATTGACATCAATGAAGAAGCTGAATATGCCAGTGTAAAAAACGAAAGTTCAGTGCGAAGAGTGCCCATTCACCCTGATTTAATAAAAATGGGGATACTGAACTATGTGGAAGCTCAACGTCTAAGCAACCCTGAACCAGGTGCCATGCTGTTTCCAGAATTGAAGCCTAACAACAAATATAACAACCCTGCTGAGAAAGCATCAAAATGGTGGGCGAGATTTAGCGACCAAATGGAAGTGACTGACCCTGATACAAGTTTTCACTCATTCCGCTACAACTTGGTGAAAGCTGCATTAGAAATTAAACCAGACCCAGGCAAAGCTGTTCGTTTCGCTTTGACTGGTCATAAGGATACGGATATAGGAACACATTACTATCCTAAAATACATGGCTTAGAGCCGTTGGTAGCCTGTGTAAATCAAATTAAACTACCTATAGATATAACCCACCTGATGGATTAAAACAGCAAAAATCTTAAAGCCAACTTATGGTAATTTATGGCAAGAAATATCATTTTTTAAAATAAGCCAAAAATTAGAACAAATTCCAAAACGCTACCTATACTGTTTATAGGACAAAGATAGTGAAGCTTCTTAAACTGAGGCAAGTCTGATTCATTGATTTAGCCATCTCTACAGCGAGCTTTCTCACTCAAAGATGCAAATAATTCTGAGCCAAATTATTTAGCGCTCATGCCCACCCCAGCCCTAGTTTTAGGGCAAAGACTTGAATCAGCCAAGAAACTTTTATAGCTCCAACCCTTTAAAGGTTAAGCCCCAATTGCACAACTTACAAACTGCGTTTGCAGGCTAAGTTAAACAGTTGGGGCTATTTTTTGCCTGAACGGACAGAATAATCTAACCGTTCCTATACTAATTAGTAATACAAAAATTACATTTTTTATAGGACAAACATAATGAAAGCTTTTCTCATAGACCCATACAATCAAACAATCACTGAAGTTAAATATGATGGGAATTACAAAACCATTCAAAAAATCATTGGCTGCGCTATTTTTGATATAGCAAGATTTAATGATAATACTGGCGATGGAATCTACATTGACGATGAAGGCATGTTTTGCTGCAGCAAAGATAGGCGCTTTTTTGTTGTCTATCCAGCAACAGGCGCTCCAACCATTCTTGCAGGCAGGGGATTGGCTTTAGGTTGCGATTTGGCTACTGGTGAAAGTCAGTCTTTAACTTGCTCTTTTGATGAGTTGGCAAATAGAGTCGCATTCATTTCAGAGCACCAGGCACTACAACTTATAGAGGAACATGGTTTATAAACACACACATAATTCAAGCCTTTTTATGGCTAAAAAATGATTCAATAGCCCCTTTCATTAGGGGCTTTTTTTATTAAAAATTCCCAAGAAACCGTAACCGTAGTAAAAGCACATTAAACATATAGCCATTATGGGTATAAGTTACCATTTTAGCCTTAATTCCCTTACTATTATGAGTAGCAGTTATTGATTGCTGAATAACTAAAGTTATTATTTTAAGGGAAAGAATAAATTGCTAATCGACAATAAAAATAATGCAAAAATTGGTGATGAGCTTAAAGCGAGTATTGAAAAAAACTCTAAGCTTTCTATCATTTCAGGTCTTTTCTCAATATATGCCTATGATGCCCTTAAATCAGAACTTGAAAAAGTTGAGTCAGTGCGATTGTTATTGTCGCGCATTGGTGCAAACCCAGATAACACCGAGCATTTAGAGATTCACTTAAATGGTGATGACAATGAAACTCGCCTGCGGAACAGCCTTAATCAATCAAAAGTAGCTAGAGAATGTGCAAATTGGATTGCAAATAAGGCACAGGTAAAGGTTACACAACGCCCAGGTGCAGTAACACAGACTTTGTATCATACCGCTGGTGACTCTCTTAACCTCGCTATTCAAGGCAGTTCTAACTTCACAACTACAGGTTTAGGTTATACAGAATCCAGTAGCTTTGATATGAATATGGGCTTTACTGACACTGAAAATACATCAGCACTCATTACTTGGTTTGATTCAATTTGGAATAATCAAGCTGCAGTGCAAGAAGCCAAAGGCTTATTAGAGCAACAATTAGCATTACTATTTAAAGACCAGCCCCCACAATTCATCTACTTTTTAACGCTCTACAATATTTTCAAAGATTTTATTGAGCAGATAGATGAAGAGAAAATAATTCGCAGTAAAACTGGCTTCAAAAACACATTAGTCTGGAACAAACTTTATAAATTCCAGCGTGATGGTGTGATTGGCGCAATTGACAAGATTGAGCGCTATAACGGTTGCATCATTGCAGACAGTGTTGGCTTGGGTAAAACTTTTGAAGCCCTGGCAGTTATCAAATATTACGAGTTACGCAACGACCGCGTTTTAGTGCTTTGTCCAAAGAAATTGCGCGATAACTGGACCATGTTTACTGTCAATGATAAGCGCAATCTGTTTGCTGATGATAGATTTAACTATGATGTTTTAAACCATACTGACCTTACCCGTGAAGAGGGTAAATCTGGTGAGATGAACCTAGAGAGTATCAACTGGGGTAATTATGATTTGATTGTAATTGATGAGTCACACAATTTTCGCAACAACAACCCACGCAAAGATGGCAAAACTCGCTACACCAAACTAATGCAGGATGTTATTCGCACAGGAGTTAAAACCAAAGTTTTAATGCTGTCTGCTACACCAGTCAATAATCGTATGAATGACTTAAAAAATCAGGTGTCATTTATAACTGAAGGTAAAGATGATGCCCTTATTGATAATGGCATTTACAGTATTGAGCAAACTTTAAGGCTTGCCCAAAGCAGATTTAATCAATGGGTAAAGCAAGACCCTAAAACTCGTAATGTTCAGGCACTCATGGACAATATGAATTTTGATTATTTCAAACTATTAGATATTTTCACAATTGCACGCTCTCGCAAGCATATTGAAAAATACTATGGCACAGCGGATATGGGTAAATTCCCTGAGCGCCTTAAACCAAAAAACATCAAAGCTGATATTGATACTCAAAAACATTACCCTGCCTTATTTGAAGTAAATCGCACCATTAGACGCCTGCATTTAAGTGCTTATTCACCACTTAAATATGTGCGTATGGAGAAGCGTGAAGAATACAACCGCAAATATGATATGGCTGTTAAAGATGGTAAAGGTGGCGTGTTCAAGCAGGCAGACCGTGAACAAAGTTTAATTCACCTAATGCGCATCAACCTGCTAAAACGTATGGAAAGCTCCATTCATTCATTTGGTCAAACAGTAGAAAAGCTTTTAAATACAGTAAATGGTTTGCTGAATGTCATTGAACAACACCAGACCAGTGAGATTGATGAGCTGAGTATTGAGGATATTGATTTAGATTCCCCAGAGCTAGAAAGCTTACTCATTGGACGCAAGGTAAAAGTGCTAGTTCAAGATATGGACTTAGTCCTATGGCAGCAGGATTTGCAAGAAGACCGCTACCAACTTCAATATTTGTTAGCTGATGCAAAGTTGATTGATGCTAAACGAGATGCCAAGCTTCAAGAACTAAAAGTGGTTATTCAATCCAAAATCAACCACCCTATCAACGATAACAATAAAAAAATTATTATCTTTACTGCCTTTGCTGATACCGCCAATTACTTATATAGCCACCTTGCACATTGGGCTTTAACAGAGCTAGGCATTCACAGTGCATTAGTCACAGGTTCTGGCACAAATAAAACCACATTAAAAGGTCCAAAGGGTGAGCATACAAGTAGTGAGTTAGGTTCAATACTCACCAACTTTTCACCCATCTCAAAAGAGCGCAATAAAATAGATCCAACTGCCACCACTGAGATTGATTTAATGATTGCCACAGATTGCATATCTGAAGGGCAAAACTTGCAAGATTGTGATGCACTCATCAACTATGATATTCACTGGAATCCAGTGCGCATCATTCAGCGTTTTGGGCGTATTGACCGCCTAGGTTCAAAAAACACCAAAATCCAGCTCATCAACTTTTGGCCCAACATGGAGTTGGATGAATACATCAATCTTGAGGCAAGGGTCAGTGGGCGCATGGTGTTGTTAGATATTTCTGCCACAGGTGAAGAAAACGTCATTGAGCAAGATGAAGCTAACCAGATGAATGACCTGGAGTATCGTCGCAAGCAGTTAGAACAGTTGCAAGAAGCTGTAGTAGATTTAGAAGATATTGCAGGGGGCTTATCCATTACAGATTTAACCCTGAATGATTTCCGCATGGATTTATCTGCCTACATGCAGGCTTACATGAAAGAGTTAGAGCAAGCACCAACAGGGCTATTTGCAGTAACTAAGCTGGATGAAACCTTAAAGGCTGATGGATTGCCTACAGGGGTGATTTTCTGCCTTAAAAATATACGTAATAAAGTGCAGGTAGATGCTAGCTATGCACTTGCACCTTATTTCATGGTGTATGTTGCAGATTCAGGTGAAGTGAAATACCCATTCACAAACCCCAAACATGTTTTAGATGTGCTAAAAAAACAAGCTTCTGATGGTCATGAGCTAGATAACCATGCCATATCAATATTTAATAAACAAACCAAGCAATGTGCAGATATGCAACATTACCAACAACTTCTGGCAGTAGCCATAGATAGCATTGCGGGTAAAAGCCAAGAGAAAGGTGTGCAAAGCTTGTTTGCACGTGGCGGAACAGTGCTAACAGCCTCTAGTTCACAAGGTATAGAAGACTTTGAAGTTATCAGCTATTTGATTCTTCAGTAAGCGATTAAGCAATTCAGCCTATGACTTCTTTAACCAATTTTGTAGATTTTTTTTACAGTAAACTTAATCTGCCACAAGCCGCCTATCTAGGCGCTCGTATCTATAAAAAGCAACTGCTAGAAAATGCAGACCTCACCATTACAGATAGAAAATGGGTGAATGAAGATATTGAGTCGCTAGAATGGCGATACACCTTAAAGCCAGCAACAATAAATGTTGCCAAGTATGAAGACACAGATCGTGAATACTTGGAAATAGCCTTACTTCATATCAAAATTAAATCAGACACCCATGTTAAAAGGTTGGGTGAAGTCATTCAACGCTCAATACCCTACCCACTTGTTGTAGTGTTTGAATATGACAACAGAATCAATATCAACCTTGCAGATAAGCGGGTCAACAGAGCTGATGCCAGTAAATTAAAGGTTGAGCAGTTTTTTGATAGTGATTGGCTCTTTTCAAATAACAAAATTGAGCTGGAATTTTTTGAGCGATTGAACGCTACCAGTTATTCACATCAAGATTTATTCGCCTATTACCAAGACCTGGTGCGTAGATTAGTAGCACTGCAAACAGCAAAGTTTACAGGCAAATATAGCCTTACCACTGATGCTGAAGCTGATAAACTTAGGCAAGAAAATTTACAATCATTAAAGCAATTAGAAATACAACTTGTAAGCTTAAAAGCACAAGTCAAAAATGAAACTCAGTTTAATCGCAAGCTAGAAGGTAATGTGCAGATTAAGCAGGTAAAACAACAAATTCAGCTTATAACAACAAAATTATCAGCATAGTAGTTAAGGGAAGCTTTACATGGAAAAACTAGATAAATCAGCAGGGCAAAGTATGGATATTGTGGCTGACAACATTGCCAAACTTAAAGAGCTTTTCCCTGAAATACTCACTGAAAATAAGATTGATTTCACCACATTACAAGCGTTACTAGGTGAAGAAATTGAAGCTGATGATGAACGCTATAGCTTTAATTGGCATGGTAAAGCTCAAGCTCGCAGGCTGGCTCAATCTGCAAGCGCAGGCACTTTAAGACCATGCAAAGAAGATAGTGTTGATTGGGAAGCCACGCAAAATCTATTTATTGAGGGTGATAATCTGGAAGCTCTCAAGCTGTTGCAAAAAAGTTATCACAAACAAGTAAAGATTATTTACATTGACCCTCCTTATAACACTGGTAGCGATTTTGTTTACCCTGATAACTTTCATGACAATATAAAAAATTATCTTGAGCTGTCTGGACAGATTGAAGGCGGTAAAAAGATAGGCACAAATTCAGAAACTTCAGGTCGCTATCACACGGATTGGCTGAATATGATTTATCCACGCTTAAAACTTGCTAGAAACTTGTTAGCGGATGATGGAATTATTTTTATTAGCCTTGATGATAATGAGACAAGTAATTTAAGAAAGATTTGCGATGAAATTTTTGGAGAGTCTAACTTTATAGGAACAATTTGCCACAAGTCTCGTGCTTCTGTATCAAATGACAAAATCATCTCTTCAAATCATAACTTCATTACTTTGTATGCAAAAAATCAGAATGTTATATTTAACAATCGAGCTAAATTTGGTTTAGAGCCAGAGCTAACTGGCTTTGATTTAAGTGATGAGCGTGGCAATTATAAACTTGTTCCAGTTGATGGTCCTGGAGGGGAAGCAAAAGGGAATCCTTATTACACCTTCGAAGGTGTAACAGGTTACTTCAGGTTTTCTGAGAAAACTATGCGAGAAAAGTGGGATGCTGAACTTGTTGTTAAGGCTGGAAATGGTTTACAACAAAAATACTACCTTCATGATGCAAGGGAATCAAGGAAAACAGATACGACTTGGTGGGATGAAAAGCTTTATACATCAACAGCTACAACTCGATTGACTGCATTGATGGGTCAAAGTGTTTTTGATAACCCTAAACCTGTTGAGTTAGTCCAAAAAATGTTGAGATTGTGGGTTAGGGATGACAATGACTTAGTATTAGATTTCTTTGCAGGGTCTGGCACTACTGGACATGCCGTAATGGCACAGAACTCTATTGACCATGTAAGAAGGAGGTATATTCTTGTTCAGCTTCCAGAACCTCTCGATATTGAAAATAAGGACCAAAAAGTTGCTGCCCAATATTGCAGTGATTTGAAAAGACCAAGAGCTATTTCTGAGCTAACTAAACATCGACTCAAACTTGCTTCAAATTTAATTGGGAAAGAGTCTCCAGGCTATAAGGGAGATTTAGGCTTTAAAGTATTCAAACTTGATTCAAGCAATCTAAAACCTTGGGATGCTGATTTTGACTCACTTGCTCAGGATTTAGCAGAAGCCACTGAAGTGGTAAAAGCTGAACGCAGTGCAGAAGATGTTCTATTTGAAATTCTGCTCAAGTATGGCCTTGACCTAACCTTGCCAATTGCAACCCATTTTCTGGAGGGTAAGACTGTTTATGAAGTGGGTGCTGGTGCATTAGTTGTTTGTTTAGATTCAGGCATTACTGAAGCTGTTGCTGAAGCCATAGGCAAGCTAAAAGAAACACTAGAGCCTGAAGTAATGCGTGTGGTGTTTAAAGATAGTAGCTTTGCCAATGATGCCGCTAAAGTGAATGCTGTGCAGGTGCTAAAACAGTTTGGCATTGATGATGTGAAGAGTATTTAACATGGCTGCGATGAAGATTCAGTTCAGCAGTGACCTTGATTATCAGCAAGATGCAATCAGTGCCATTACAGGTGTGTTTGATGGACAAAAAGTCTGCAACAGCAGGTTCACAGTGGCTGCGCCAGGTAAAGGTGATTTATTTGCAGCGAGTGAATTTTCTGACCTTGGTATTGGTAATAGGCTTCAATTGTTAAATGATGATTTACTAGAAAATATTCAGGCAGTGCAACTTGCTAATGGCTTAAAAGAATCCTCTGCACCTTTAGCTAACCGCGACTTCACCATTGAGATGGAAACAGGCACAGGTAAAACCTATGTTTATTTACGTTCAATATTTGAACTGAACCAGCAGTTTGGCTTCACCAAGTTTATTATCGTTGTGCCTTCAGTAGCTATTAAAGAAGGTGTTTATAAAACCCTGCAAATAACAGAAGACCACTTTAAAAACCTATACACCAATATTCGCTATGATTATTTTGTGTATGACTCAGCCAAGCGTGAACAGGTGCGTAGCTTTGCCACTAATGATTATGTGCAAATCATGGTTATCAATATTGATGCGTTTCGCAAAGGCTTTGAAAGCCCTGATGAAGGCGCTATTGATTTAAGCAAAAATGCCAATTTAATTCATCGCCCGGATGACCGCTTAAGTGGCATGAAGCCCATTGAGTTTATCAAATCTACCAACCCAATTTTAATCATTGATGAGCCACAAAGTGTAGATACCACAGCAAAATCTAAAGAGGCAATTAAGTCTCTTAACCCATTATGCACATTCCGCTTTTCTGCCACCCATATTGAAAAACATCATCAGCTTTATAAGCTAGACTCAATTGATGCTTATGAGCGCAAGCTGGTGAAGCAGATTGAAGTTGCTTCATTAGAAATGGGCGATAGCCATAACAATGCTTACATTAAGCTATTAAAAGTAGATAACAAAAAATCACCCATAACAGCAGAGATTGAGATTGATGTTATTCATAATGGCAAGGCTGACCGTATTAAAAAGAAAGTCAAAAGTGGTGATGACTTACTAGAGATTTCTGGTGGGCGTGAAGTTTATGATGGCTATGTAGTGAATGATATTTACTGCGCCAGTGGTGATGAATATATTGATTTTACCAGTAAGCCAGATGTGATTAGGCTGGGTGAAAATGTTGGCGGAGTTGATGAAGATACTCTGAAGCGTTTACAAGTGCGTAAAACCATTGAAGAACACTTAGAAAAAGAACTGCTACTTAACCCAATGGGCATAAAGGTATTGAGTTTATTTTTCATAGACAGAGTAGCTAACTACCGCGCTTATGATGCTGAAGGCAATGCAGTTAAAGGCAAATATGCGCAGTGGTTTGAGGAAGAATATAAAACCATTGCAGCTAAACCTAAGTTTAAATCATTGTTTGGCGAAGTTGATTTAGAAACGCTAGCCACTGAGATTCACAATGGTTATTTTGCTACTGATAAAAAGAGAATTGGCACTAAATCAGTTGAGATACTTAAAGACTCATCAGGTAGCACCGCAGCAGATGACTCAGCTTACAACCTGATTATGAAAGATAAAGAAAAGCTATTGAGCTTTGATTCTAAGCTTCGCTTTATTTTTTCACATTCTGCTTTGCGTGAAGGCTGGGATAACCCTAACGTATTTCAAATTTGCACACTCAATGAATCAACCTCAGTTATTAAAAAGCGCCAAGAGATTGGGCGAGGTATGCGATTGGCTGTAAATCAGCAAGGTGAACGAATTCATGGTTTTGAAGTGAATACTTTAACCGCAAAGCGAAAATCTCGGGGGCTTGCCCCCGAGTTGGATAGCTTACAATGGCTGGGTTTGCCATTGTGAGGTATCCAACTGATGGACGTACGGAGAAATACACACCATATATTTAGAATTATGTACCACTTTG
>CAINBI010000015.1 GCA_903846555.1 uncultured Pseudomonadota bacterium | reverse complement strand
GAAACGATAGGCAATGCGAACGAAGAAGTGATAAGAAAGTATGTTCAAAATCAGCTTGCAGAAATGAGCAAAGGTGAGAAAAGTAGCCAACAGTTGGGTTTGTTCTAAAACTCGGTCGCTTGCGGCCGAGTAGTTTATCTAAGACCTTTGTACGAAGCATATTAAAGGCCAACTTATAACAAAAACATCAACATTCGTCATTCCCGCGTAGGCGGGAATCTAGGCGAATCAACCACTTAATTGGATTCCCGCCTGCGCGGGAATGACGGTTTGTGCGGTTTTAGCATTGAAAGGCTCTCGTAAAAAGGTCTCAATCTAAAGCGGGCAACGCCTCTAACAACTCATGCAGTTCAAGCCAACGCTCTTCAGTAATTTCTATTTGACTGGCCAGCTCAGCCTGCTTTTTAAGCAATTGTTGTAATTCGGTTTTGTCGCTTGCGGTATAAAGTTCGCTATCGTTTAAGCGATCATCACACACTTTTTTATCCGTGTTCCACTGAGCAATATTAAGCTCTACTTGCTCTAACTCTTTCACCATTGGTCGACGCTCTAAAATCCTCGCTTGCTTCTCGGCTTTATTGGCGGCACGGTCATTTTTGTTTGGCTTATCCGTTGCAACGGCTTGCGTGGCTTGCTTTTCTTTTAAACGCTGCTCGGCCAACCATTGACCATAGTTTTCCAAATCGCCATCAAACTCTAGCGCTTTACCATCAGCCACCAATATAAACTCGTCGCAAGTGGCGCGCAACAGGGCTCTGTCGTGAGAAACCAATATCACGCCGCCTTCATAATCTTGCAGTGCCAGCGTTAAGGCGTGGCGCATTTCTAAATCTAAATGGTTGGTTGGTTCATCTAGCAGTAAAAGATTAGGTCGCGTCCAAATCAGCAAAGCCAAGGCTAAACGTGATTTCTCACCGCCGGAAAAGTTTGCACATGGTGATCTTGCCATTTCACCTTTAAAATCAAAGCCACCTAAATAGTTCATATGCTCTTGCTCACGCGTCAGCGGATCTAGCTTCATCATGTGTTCTAGCGGCGAATCCTCTGGGCGCAGCTGCTCAAGCTGGTGCTGCGCAAAGTAGCCGATGTTCAAATCTTTACCTTCAACGCGCTTGCCGCTTAATGGCTGCAATTCATTAGCCAGTAACTTGATTAAGGTGGTTTTACCCGCGCCATTTCGACCCAGCAAGCCCAAGCGTTCGCCCGGCCGAATCGCTAAAACAATGCCTTTAATTAAGGCGACATTATTGTAACCAACTGACATGTTATCTAATACCAACAACGGGTCTGGCGCTGAAGTTGGCGCTCTAAATTCAAAATTAAACTGTGAGTCTATATGCGCGGCTGAAATCATCTCCATGCGCTCTAAGGCTTTAATGCGGCTTTGCGCTTGGCGTGCTTTGGTGGCCTGCGCGCGAAAGCGGTCAATATAACTGTGTAAATGTGACACTTTACGTTGCTGCTTTTCAAACATCGCTTGTTGCAAGGCTAGCTTTTCGGCACGTTGACGTTCAAAGTCGGAATAACCACCGCGATACAAAGTTAAAGTTTGTTGCTCAATATGTGCAATGTGATTAACAATCGCATCTAAAAAATCTCTGTCATGCGAAATCAATACCAGCGTGCCGCGATAGCTTTGTAGCCAGCCTTCAAGCCAAATGACTGCATCTAAATCCAAATGGTTGGTTGGTTCATCTAGCAAAAGCAAGTCTGAGCGACACATTAAAGCGCGCGCTAAGTTTAAGCGCACTCGCCAACCGCCAGAAAAAGTAGAAACCGCTTGCTGCAAATTGGCCTGACTAAAACCTAAGCCGCTTAAAAGCTCCGCCGCCCGTGCTTTGGCGCTGTACCCATCAATATCCATCAAGCGATGGTGCAATTCGGCAATCAATTCACCTTTATGATTCGCCTCGGCCTCAACAAGCGCAGCTTCAATATTGCGCAACTCTACATCGCCATCTAATACAAACTCAATGGCAGGTATGGCTAAGGCAGGGGTTTCTTGCGCCACATGGGCAATCACCCAAGTAGCTGGCATATCTAAATCGCCAGATTCCAACTGCATTTCACCGCGCAACAAGGCGAAAAGTGACGATTTACCCGCGCCATTTGCGCCAGTTAAACCAACTTTATGACCAGGGTGAAGTTGTAATGAAGCCGCTTGAATGAGAACTTTTAAGCCGCGAACTAAAGTAAGTTGTTTGAATTGAATCAAGTGATAGCCATTAAATTGAAGTGACTGGTCAACCAAGTTTGACCAAATGCGCTATTCTAAATGACAAAAGCTGGTTTCTAAATAACTAAAGCTGGTTTCTAAATAATAAGTGCAATAGTCTTTAATAACTTTATCTTTTGCGCTTATTTAGCTAGTCAAAAGCTTGGCAATTAACGCATTACCTTCGATATTGCAGTAAAATAGCGCATGACGGAATGCATTCAAATTATAATCGGCCAGTTAAGTTTTTACTGACCAATAACGAAAGTTTCTTAAAAAAATATGGTCAAAAAATCTCTGCTTTTGGTATACCGCATCGCATTCTGGCTGGTCAGTATTATCATCAGTATTTTACTGATTTCAGCCATTGCCATTCAGTTTTTGGTATTTCCAAACATCGATCAGTTCAAAGAAAAAATCGCAGCATTTGCAAGTAGTGCAGCAAAGCAAAAAATCGTCATTGGCAACATTAAGGCAGACTGGCAAGGTTTTAACCCACATTTATCATTATCTAATATTGATATTTATGATGCGCAAAATCGTCCGGCATTACAGCTTAAAAATACCGACTTATCATTATCATGGTTGAGTTTGGCTTTATTTGAGCCGCATCTTGCCGACCTTATTGTTCGTGAGCCTGAACTCACTATTCGCCGTGATGTCAACGGCGAAATTTATGTGGCTGGCATCAATCTGCAAGGGCAATCTAAGCCAGCTTTGCCCAACTGGCTGTTGCGGCAAAATAAATTTGAAGTACGCAACGCCAAGGTCATCTGGTTAGATGAAATGCGTGGCGCCCCTCCTCTAAGCTTGGACAAGCTTAACTTGCAAGTAGTGAGCCCTCCTTGGAAAAGCTTTATTAAAAACCACCAACTTACCTTAAGCGCAGTGCCTTCTGCTGGCACGAACAACCCCATTAACGTAAATGCCAATGTGTATGGTAACGACATCAGTCAGACTGAAGAATGGCACGGTAGCATTGAAGTGCAATTAAAAAATACCGACATCGTTGCTTTCAAACCATGGTTTAACTACGCAACAATTACCCAGCCGATTGAACTGCAAACTGGTGTTGGTAGCGCACAAATATTAGTCAAATTTGCTAATCGGCAACTACAGTCTATCAACAGCAGCGTAACCCTTAATAATGTACAAATGCAGCTTAAGGCCACTGCTGAGCCCGTGATATTAAATAACCTTGTTGGTGAGCTCAACTGGAAAAACGCTCAAGATGCACAAACTTTTGATGTTAATCACCTAACACTTAATACTAATAATGGCCTGAACTTGCAAAATGCTTCAGGGGCTTATAGCAAAACGCCACAAGGTAAAGAATCGCTAAACTTTAAGCTCGCACAGCTCAACTTGGCCTTTATTAAGCCATATTTATTGCAATTGCCACTTACAACAGAAACCCTGAAACAAATAGTCAACCTATCACCTACTGGTAAACTGGATGCGATCACACTGAATTGGGAAGGAATGCAGTCGGTCACAAAAAACTACCAAGTCAATGCCAAATTTAATGGCTTAGGCATATTGGCCTATGAAAAAATACCAGGCTTCAACAACTTAACAGGTGAAATTAAAGCCAATCAAAACGCAGGTAAAGTTACGCTACATACACAAAATGCCAAGTTAGACTTTAAAGAGGTTTTACGCTGGCCTATTCCTGCGGACAAACTGGACGGTAATATCCACTGGACGGTTAAAGGCGCTGGTACGAATAGTCAGCAAACTAAAG
>CAINBI010000014.1 GCA_903846555.1 uncultured Pseudomonadota bacterium | reverse complement strand
CTCGCCGAGTACCAGTATCGCTTTAATCGGAGGAGTAATTTGAAGATCATTCTGCCGCGTCTTTTGCGCGCCGCCGCTGTTACATCTAAGCGGACCGAAGCATGGTTGCGCTTGCCTGAATATCAGTGCTAATCAAGATAGCATTTGACATGCCATATCGAATAAAACAGGCCTAATAATTAACGCAATAAACAGCCAGCAAAGTTGCTACGGTTAAATCTGCACTAGTGCCAGGATTGATATTGCGATTTTTAAGAGAAACATCCCAAGCCAGCAAGTTTTTTTGCATTAATTTTGGGTTGTCAGCCAGCCAATAGTTAGCCTCAAGTTCTTGTGCCTCGACCATCACTTCCGTTGCTAGCAACTCTCCATATTTACGAATAACATGGGTATCCAATTGACGTGCTAAAAAACCAAGGTATAAGGCGGCAGTTGCCCAAGCCTGATTTTTCCACTTATCCATAGCTTCAGAATAGCGCGTTATACCGAAGTCAATAACATCAGAAAAGTCGTTGGCGTATTGCCAGGCGATGCGGTCTTTAGCCTGTGCTGATTGCATCATTGTCAGCAGTGTAACGTACGGTTTTTGGTTTACATCATTGACATCCGCATTACCCAAGCCAGCAGGACTTGCCAACACAATCGCCTGTCCCGCGAGCACTGCATCATCAACAGTCAATTGCATCAAGCCATCATTTAAACTTTGTCGAAAAGTCTGTGCTTCTGTACGGTGCAAAGCCGCATGAATCAATGGTGCACACAATAAAACCAGACCCAAATTAGTATTCATACCTACGGCTTGTTGCGTTGCTTCTACCGCACCAAGTATGCGTTCACCTATGGTTAAGTCTGGCTTAGCGATTAAGTTTGCTGATGCATCTGCGCTCTTCATGAAATCATAGATGGTCATACCGTGACCATCGGCGAAAACGTGGACATTTCCAGGCTTTAGCGCCTGCAATTCAGCCATACAAGCATTTTTATAAGCTAGGGCCAATTGATCTGGCGTGCCTGCGCTAGGATTCATTTTAAATATCAATCTTACTTAAAAAATCATCCACTAATAACTGCGCTATATTTAATTCAGTCACGCTTTGCAAGCCTTTCCACGCAGGAATACTATTCACTTCTAAAACATAGTATTCGCCAGTGGCCGCTTGAATAATATCCACCCCGCAATAAGCAATATCAACTGCCGCTGCAGCCTTTAATGCAAGTTGGCCCATCTCCTCATTTTGAGGTGCAATTTCGCAGCGACCGCCAGCGGCCACATTATTGACCCAACTACTGCCAATACGCTTCATGGATGCGACCACCTTGCCACTGATGACAAATACGCGGTAATCGTGCGGAGACTCTTTTGCCTCTATCATTGGCGTTTCAATCAATTGTTGAAAATAATACACGCCATCCACAAACTGCTGCATAGGCACAGGCAAACACTCGCTGGCATGCAGTTTGCGCACTCCTAACCCTTGCGAGCCAAATAACGGCTTCATCACTAATGCTTGATTTTTTGTAGCGGCAGTTTTGCGAATAGATTCAGCATGCGCCCTAGATTCGCACACCCAAGTTGACGGGGTTGATACACCATGAAGCTGTAGTAAAAAACTTGTCATAGCTTTATCAACAGTGCGCTCTATGGCTTTAACATCATTGTAAATCAGAACGCCCTGCATCGAGAGCATGTGCAACACATTCAAGCGTGTAATGACTTGTTGTAGCGTCCCGCCAGAAACCCCACGTACAAAAACCGCTGGCGGCAAAACATCACAGAATGGGATTTTGATTTGTGGCTTATCCTTGGACAAATCAATCACGCAATCTTGCAATGAAACAAATACGGCATCAAACCCACTCCGAGCAAAAGCTTGTTTTAATTGCGCGCCATGCCAGCCAGGGTCATCAGTAAATATTGGGATTTTCAAGCAATGATCATCAATGAATATTCGATAAACGCGATCATTTAGTCAGTAAATGAGAGTGATATCAAGTCCGCGTTCAATTGTCCACCCTCAAAAACGCTGCCAGTATCGACATTGGTTATCGTCACTTTGGCTGGGCTAAACAACAGTGGATCAATTTTATAAAAATCCATATTCACCGATTTAAATACTTCTGCGAAGGTTTTACCATAATCCTTTGATGCGCTACTAGGCAAGTTTAACGCTAGCGCCTCAGCCGCAGCATCATCGCCTTTAACCTGCAAAGTTACGGATCCACCAAATAAAATAGCATCATTAGTGCGACCCATCGCCGTCATAAAATCTTTGGCTACTGGTGGCAAAACCGCCAAACCACTACCACTGATGATATTTTCAAGCTGAAAATGTAGTGTGTGCGCCTTATGTAACGCCACCTCCAATACACGACCTACAATTTGCACCACACCAGCGATACTAGTGGTTGGCGTTAATATAATCGTTAAATGCTCTGCGGCAATCTTAGTGTCACGCACAATTTTTTCAACAACTTCAATAGGGGGGATTTTGTCAGTTTCCAGCACAATGCAAGTGCTAGATGCGGTATCATGATATTCAAGTTCTTTGAATAAATCCTCTCGTTGAGCCAATGCGCGCGCAGGGCCAGAACCCAATGAAAAGAATTTCTCATGGCTCAGCGCCCAGCCTGCATATTGACTTGCCAAGCATGCCAGCACTGGCTGCGCCGACGTGACTGATATCGCGTTTGGCCACCTAGGAAAATGCGCGTCCGCTTGCAAACTCACGCACCCCAAACCTCCCATGCAAATCTCAGCAATTAAGCGCCCCGCTTCTGCACTGCCTGCATGTGCAATTCCTGCATCAACAATTGTACAACCCGACTCGTGTTTAGAAATTCCTATCTGCAACGCTTCTGCTTGCTGTACTAATTTATTAAGTAATGGGGCACTCAGCTGGTTAACACTTAAATGTGCCTGCGTTGACAATGGTAATGTTGATGTTTTTTGCACGCTTTTCTCTTTCAATCATTTTGTTGTAATAATTGCTGAATTTTTTTTAATCTAGATTGCACTAGTAGCTTAGCCTCGATTGCGTTATCTGCTTGTGCTAGCACTGTACAAATAGGCTCCCCAGCCAACAGTCTAAGTTCATTTAGTGGTGAAGCTAACTGAGGAGTATCTACCACCCAACTAGGCCATTGTAACGCATGGGGAATAACAATATCTGCTGAAGCGTATACGACAGCCTGTGCACTTGAGCCTGAAGCATATTGATACTGAAGCAACGTTGCGCCCACACATGCCTGAATATGCACATCCATTAAATGTCCATTATCGTACAAATCAAATGTCGCACTTAATCTTGGGTTAATTTCTAACACATACGCAATATTATCTCTGACAATGGCATCCAAACTATTCAAACCAATCAAACCAAACTTAATAGCTAACTTCTTCGCAGCCTCTATCAACTGTTGCTGCACGAATTCTGGCAACACAATATTACTCACGGCGCCGCCGTAGCGAAATGGCAACGACTTAGTCGGGCTAAGCCATTGCTCATTAAAGCCGACCACCTCAACCCCATGCATATTTGCATAAAACAGCAATGACACCGAGCACCCATCCATCAACTGCTGGTAATAATGTTCATTAAGCGGTGCCATACAATCGGCATTGACAATGCTGATATGTGTCCCACCACAACCGCCTGCAAGCTTCCTCAAGTAAGTAATTGAATCAACATTCTCAGGCAAGATCTCATATACTTTAGGATATGGAATATTGCAACTCTCTAATGCTGCAAAAAAACTATTAGTCGCTTTAACTGCATTAACTGTTTCAGCTGAATTCCCAATCAACGGAATAGTTGCTGCAATTTTTTGTAACAAATCTGGCTGCGCTTCAAAGCCGCTACCAAACACAAAGCCCATATACTGACTGGCATCTAATTGAGCAATCACCGCCATCAACGCATCAGCATCAAATCCATATTTTCCACAGCGCACTACAATAGCTGCCACAGCCAACTTTATGGTTTGCTTATCGGCAAAACCATCAATGGCCGTAACCGCATACCCAGCCCGCTTAGCCGCCACTACAAATGGCCGCGCGGACAAGGCGATGACTAGGATTGACTTTTTAATAGCTCACGCGCTAATTTATATGCCGCAATAAATTCAAGATACCTTGGCTTTTCAAACGGCTGATCTACAGCAAGCATCTGTTTAAGCAATTTATGCTGCGTTTGATATTTTAATTGGCCAATTGCAATGGCGCCTATACCATAAATTTCTGTGCCTGCAATCAGCGCACCATCATCACTCACCCCGACACCCTGCACACCCATAGGCGCAACCGCGTTCACATCAGCGACAATTTTCAATTGTTTTGCATGCGTTAAATGCTTTTGGCTAATGACCTGAATACCTGCAGCCGCTGCACAAATAACGATGTCAGCCCGCGCTAGTACATTCAGCTTAGCGGCCTCTGTGGTGCCATCGACCACTTGCATATTGACGTTATATTGCGCATTCCAAGCTTCAGCTTTTTTCTCCGCTTCAGCCATTGAATTATAAGCAACCAATTGCACTGCTGCACCCTGTTGTGCCGCAATAATGGCTGAACAGCTACCTACAGGCCCAGTTGCACCAAACACACTCAACGTTTTACCGCTCAAATCTTCGCCAAATTGATTTTTCAGGTGGAACTCAACCTTAGCAATCATCGCCGCAGCGGTGGTAAACGCACCAGATGGATCAGCAAATGCAGAACAAGCAAACGGCGCGAACATGGCTTTTTTACTGGCCGCCAACATTTGAATGGCGAGATCAATATCACGTCCACCAATAAAAATAGCTTCACGCTTAACACCAGATAGGCCGCGTGAAAAAATGGCATCTTGGGTTAATCCGACCACCTCAGACAACGCAACATTGGTATAGGTTGTAACCTTATCGAACCCGGAGTCGTACGCCATATTGACATCAAACGGACTAGCATTTTTGGCTGCAGTAAATAAATGTAAAACACTGACTTTTTCCATATCAATTTTCCTTAAATATTTTGGGTGTTAATTTCTAATACGTTATATTGAGGGGCCGTCTAATCTATAGACTTTTTATAGCAATTCAAAAAAATTCTGCGCCAGTATTACGCGCACTGCAAATTTCCCAACTTAATTGACCATCTAAAAACATCACTTCTAACCTCTGTAAATACCTTTTGGCTTCCGCTTCACTTTCAAACACAGCAAAGCCTGTTGGGCCCCAAGAGCTTTGGCCAAAACAAGCCACTCCCATATTTTGCAAAGCTTGCAATACCGCGCCGACTTGCTGGCTAGCATAACGCCCACCTTGCGCCGGTGCGAAATAATCACCAACGTGTGATTGCAACGCTTGAATTGCAAAACCAAAAGCCGTTAAATCCCGTTCAACCAAGGCTGGCATCGCCTGCATCAGCACATAGCGACATAAATGCGCCGCTAGATTTTCAGAAAACTCAGGCAACTTATTAAAGGCGTCCCGCTCAGCCGCACCATGTATACCTGGCTGACTAGTATCGAGTATCAATAAAATACGCCAATCTTCTGGGAAATCATAACGCGCTAATAAGGGTGGTACTTTTGCTGATAATGGTCCTTGTGAACTCGTCCCAGACGCACGACCACCGTCGATTAACAATCCGCCATGTTCAAATGCAGCAATGCCGATACCAGATCGACCACCGCGGCCTGTTAACTCAGCAATTTGGGCCGCATTTAAATTAAGTTGATACAACCGACTAACAGCAGCACCAACGGCTAGTGAGGTTTGTGTGCCTGAGCCTAATCCGGCATGTTCAGGTATATGCTGGCTAACATTAATGCTAACACTGCCATTCAGATTAAGTTTAGTCATGAGTGACTGGGCGATGTTAGTCACTTTATCTATCACTGATGCTGCGCCTTCTACATGTAGCTCATTAGAGCGTTTCGCAGATAACTCAATACTAGGTGTTGCTAAACTTAAACCAATACTGCCGAATTTACGCCCGAGACCACCATGTAAATCAAAAAATCCCATGTGCAAACGCGCTGTGCTTTTAATTGAAACCATACCAACTAAATTGCTATCGTTATTTTCTATGGTCATACAGTTTTTATTGGATGGTTATTCATTTTTCGATGTGTAGCTCGTTTAAAAACACTATTTTAATAATTGTTCCAGACATTCTAACGGAGAGAAATCACTTTTAATACGTCCGCAACCGATGTATTTATAGCTTAATTCTAAGCTTGCAGCATTTTTTTATTAAAGTGTACATTTACAGGTGACAACACCTGCGTTTTTAGGCAAAATAACCATTACTAAGAATAATCTTAATATTTAATCTTCCCGCCAACTCTCATTGCGCAACATTCATTGAAAAAATGTATGGCAAAATGATCTAAAAAGTTGAGTTAAGTGATGTATTAAAAAATTAGAAATTTCATCACTTGTTTGCACATCGAAGGAACTATCATGTCAGCCCACGTTATTCCATTTGAAAATCTACGAAACATAGACGTACCATCAGTTGGCGGTAAAAACGCTTCTTTAGGCGAGATGATTTCTCAACTATCCGCAAAAGGCGTTCGTGTGCCCACAGGCTTTGCTACTACAGCCGATGCTTACCGTGAATTTTTAGCGGTGAATGGCTTAGATGTTAAAATTAACGCTGAACTAGATAAGTTAAACGTGGACGACACCCAGGCACTAGCCATTTGTGGCAAGCAAGTGCGCGAATGGATTATGGCTGCGCCCTTTCCAGTAGCACTAGATAAAGCCATTGCCGAACATTATGAATTGTTGATTGCAAAATCAGGTAACGGCGCAACCTTCGCAGTGCGTTCATCAGCCACCGCAGAAGATTTACCTGACGCATCATTTGCGGGCCAGCAAGAATCATTTTTAAACATTCATGGTTTAGACAATATTTTGCATGCCATTAAAGAAGTATTCGCTTCTTTATACAACGACAGAGCCATTTCATACCGGGTGCATAAAGGCTTTGTGCATGCTGACGTAGCTTTATCAGCAGGCATTCAACAAATGGTGCGTAGCGATATTGGTTGTGCTGGCGTAATGTTCACGATTGACACTGAATCTGGCTTTAAAGATGTGGTTTTCATTACTTCATCTTATGGCCTAGGCGAAACAGTTGTGCAAGGTGCGGTAAATCCTGATGAATTCTATGTACACAAACCAACGCTAGCCTTAGGCAAACCTTCAATTGTACGCCGCACTATGGGTTCAAAACTCATTAAAATGGTGTTCTCTGATGCAACACGCGCGGGCAAAAGCACCAACACTATTGAAGTAGATGCCGCTGATAGCGATCGTTATTCACTTTCTAATGAAGATGTTTTAGAGCTGGCGCGCTATGCCATGACGATTGAAACCCATTACGGTTGCCCAATGGATATTGAGTGGGGCAAAAACGGTATTGATAACAAGCTTTACATTTTGCAAGCACGTCCAGAAACAGTTAAATCTCAAGAGTCTTTAAACAACATTACCGAGACTTTTAAACTTAATAAACATAAAGCTATTCCATTAGTGGTTGGCCGTGCGGTCACCCAAAAAGTGGGCGTAGGCCCAGTACGTATTGTGCTTGATCCAGCAGATATGCATTTAGTGCAACTTGGTGATGTATTAGTTGCAGATATGACAGACCCTAACTGGGAACCAGTCATGAAGCGCGCGAGTGCTTTAGTCACAAACCGTGGTGGACGTACTTGCCACGCGGCGATTATTGCGCGGGAACTTGGTATTCCTGCAATTGTTGGCTCAGTAAACGCTACTGATATTTTACGCGAAGGTGAAATCGTCACGGTTTCATGTGCTGAAGGCGAATCTGGCTTTGTTTACCACGGTGCGCTTGAGTTCGAAATCAGCACCCAAGCCACTGCAACGCTACCACCAGCACCATGCAAAATTATGATGAACGTCGGCAATCCTGACATGGCCTTTGGTTTTGCAAAAACACCGAATGATGGCGTAGGTTTGGCGCGTTTAGAATTTGTGATTAACAATATGGTCGGCATCCATCCAAAAGCAATTTTGAATTACGATGCAATGCCTACAGCCATTAAAACGACCATCAAAAATCGCTCACGCGGTTATGCTTCACCTAAACAATTTTACATTGATAAAGTCGCTGAAGGCGTAGCAACCATTGCCGCTGCGTTTTATCCAAAACCAGTCATTGTGCGTACTTCTGACTTTAAATCGAATGAGTACAAAAAACTGGTTGGTGGCGAGATTTATGAGCCAGATGAAGAAAACCCAATGATAGGTTTCCGTGGTGCTGCGCGTTATATGGCTGAAGATTTTAAAGAATGCTTCGCCATGGAATGTACTGCCATGAAAAAAGTGCGCGATGAAATGGGTTTAACCAACGTTGAGTTGATGATTCCTTTTGTGCGTACTTTAGCTGAAGCAAAAGCGGTCACAGAAATCATGGCGGCTAATGGACTGAAACGTGGTGAAAATGGTTTACGCCTCATTATGATGTGCGAAATTCCATCTAACGCATTATTGGCTGAAGAGTTCTTAGCTTACTTTGACGGCTTCTCAATTGGCTCTAACGACCTTACCCAACTTACCTTAGGCATGGATAGAGACTCAGGCATTTTGGCGGACGGTTTTGATGAACGTAACGAGGCCGTTAAAGCCTTGATTAAAATGGCGATTCATACTTGTAACCGTTTAGGTAAATACGTCGGCATTTGCGGTCAGGGGCCATCAGACCATCCCGACTTTGCTGAATGGCTGGTTGAAGAAGGCATCCAATCCATGTCGCTAAACCCAGATACAGTGGTGGCAACGTGGCAACGATTAGCTAAAAAATAATAGGATCAGGTAATGCTTAATCGCACCGTATTCTTCATTTCTGATGGGACTGGCATTACGGCTGGCGCTTTGGGTAAGTTGCTGGAGCATTTTCCAAGCACAAATTTTACCCAAGTGCGTATGCCGTTTACCGACACGCTAGAAAAAATAAGGCTCGCACAAGAATCTATTCTACATGCCGCTGAAGAAAAGGGTGGTCGTCCTGTGGTGATTATGTCTTTAGGTAACATGGAATTGCGCAATACTCTAAAGCAATCTAACGCTTACTTTATTGACTTATTCAACACCTTTATTGACCCACTGGGCATAGAGCTAGATCAAAAACCATTAACTGGCGCAGGCATCGCCCACAGTGTAATGGGGACTAAATATAACGACCGCATGGAAGCGATTAACTTCACGCTAAACCACGATGATGGCATGACAAACTCTGGTTTAGAAGAAGCGCAAGTGATTTTAATTGGCGTTTCACGTTGCGGAAAAACACCTACCAGCGTTTATTTAGCCATGCAGTTTGGCATTAAAGCAGCTAACTACCCCTTGATTCCAGAAGATTTTGAGCGTGGCGCATTACCCGCTATTTTACATAAACATCTAGATAAAATTTTTGGCTTAACCATTAAGCCTGAGCGTTTACATGCGGTACGTAATGAGCGTAGATCTGGTAGCTTTTACGCTTCGTTAGATAATTGTCGAAAAGAAATCACCACCGCAGAAAACCTAATGCGCGAGGCTGGTATTACATGGGCAGATTCAACCAGTCGCTCGGTTGAGGAGTTGTCTGCGATTATCATGGAACGAACACGTAAACCTACTTAGCACTAGAAAATACAGTTAAGACAGCGCATATTCAATAAAAAAGGCACATAAAATGTGCCTTTTTTATGACTATATCAAAGCTAGTTTATTGCCTATTTTTTAAATTAGCCGCAATACGCAATCTCAAGGCATTTAGCTTAATAAAGCCGCCTGCATCTTTTTGATCATAAGCGCCTTTGTCGTCTTCAAAAGTAGCAATGGTTGAATCAAACAGTGAATTAGTTTTACTATCGCGGCCAGTCACAATCACATTGCCTTTGTACAATTTAACGCGCACCCAGCCATTAACTACGGTTTGTGTATGATCGATGAGCGTTTGAATCGCCACGCGCTCTGGGCTCCACCAGTAGCCGTTATAAATCATGCTGGCATAGCGTGGCATTAGGTCATCTTTTAAATGCGCCACTTCGCGGTCTAGCGTGATTGATTCTATCGCACGGTGCGCTTTAAGCATAATGGTGCCGCCCGGCGTTTCGTAACATCCGCGAGACTTCATACCTACGTAACGATTTTCAACTAAATCTAAACGGCCAATACCATGTTTGCCACCTATTTTGTTTAGGTGCGCCAATAACTCGTGCGGCTTCATCATCTCACCGTTCAAGCTTACAGGGTCGCCATTTACATATTCAATGTCTAAGTATTCAGCCGCATCTGGCGCTTTTTCTGGGCTAACGCTCCAACGCCACATTGATTCTTCAGCTTCCGCTGCTGGATTTTCTAGGTGACGGCCTTCGTAGGAAATGTGTAACAGGTTGGCGTCCATGCTGTACGGGCTGCCGCCTAGCTTGTGCTTCATTTCTACTGGAATGCCATGCGTTTCAGCATAAGCCATCAGTTTTTCACGGCTTAATAAATCCCACTCGCGCCACGGGGCGATAATTTGAATGTTTGGATTTAAGGCATAAGCGCCCAACTCAAAACGCACTTGGTCGTTACCTTTGCCAGTCGCGCCATGTGAGATGGCATCGGCATTAGTTTCAGCCGCAATTTCAATTAAACGTTTAGCAATTAACGGTCGTGCAATGGATGTGCCTAGTAAATATTCACCTTCATACACCGTATTCGCGCGAAACATTGGGAATACGAAATCACGCACGAATTCTTCGCGCACATCATCAATGTAAATATCACTTTCTTTAACGCCAGCTGCTCTCGCTTTTGTGCGCGCTGGCTCTAGCTCTTCGCCTTGACCTAAGTCAGCGGTAAAGGTGACCACTTCACATTGATATTCATCTTGCAGCCACTTCAAAATAACAGAGGTATCAAGCCCGCCAGAATAGGCTAACACTACTTTTTTAACCTCTTTTTTAACAACTTTGTTTTCTGTACTCATTACTCAATCTTCCTAATTCACTTAATTCAACTCATTTAAAAACAAATCGAAGGCAACCATTATTCTGACTCAACGCTATCAGGTTAAAGGTTATTAACTAAAGTCTGCCTAACAGCAAATACTCCATCAAAGCTTTTTGCACATGCAGGCGGTTTTCCGCTTCATCCCACACTACCGATTGTGCGCCATCAATCACTACAGCCGCCACTTCTTCGCCACGGTGTGCAGGCAGGCAATGCATAAACAAAGCATCTTTGGCGGCAACGCGCATCATGTCTGCGTCTACTTGCCAATCAACAAAGTCACGCAAGCGCTCTTCATTTTCAGCTTCAAAACCCATGCTAGTCCACACATCAGTGGTCACTAAATGGGCATTTCTAGCCGCTTCCATCGGATCAGCAAACTCTTCGTAGTGATCATTACCATATAAATTAGCGCGCTCTGCTTCCACTTCATAACCTGGTGGTGTAGAAACATGTACGTTAAAATCTAGCACTTCCGCAGCTTGCAACCATGTGTTGCAAACGTTATTACTATCACCAATCCAAGCCACGGTTTTGCCTTGAATCGGGCCTCTGTGCTCAATAAAGGTAAAAATGTCGGCCAGAATTTGGCACGGGTGATATTCGTTAGTTAAGCCATTGACCACAGGCACGCGAGAATTAGCGGCAAAGCGCTCGATGATTTCCTGCTCATAAGTACGAATCATCACAATATCACTCATACGTGAGATCACTTGTGCAGCGTCTTCAACAGGCTCGCCACGACCTAATTGTGAATCGCGCGTATTTAAATAAATCGCTGAACCGCCTAATTGCTGCATACCCGCTTCAAACGACAAGCGTGTGCGGGTACTGGCTTTTTCGAAGATCATTACTAATGTGCGGTCTTGCAAGGGCCAATATTGCTGATATGCTTTGAATTGACTTTTAATCAAGCGAGCACGTTCGAACACATACTCAAGCTCGTCTCGATTTAAGTCATTAAACTGTAAAAAATGTTTTATTGCCATAATATTGACCGCAGTAGCTTCTATTCTTTGAAATTTTAATGTGTAGTATAGATGTTTTTTATTGATTCACAACGCTGCAACAGAACGTTAGCGATCTAAAAACGCCTTAATCACTGCTGCTAATCGTTGCACTAATTCGTTAGCTTCAGCTTCGCCCATAACCAATGGCGGCAACAAACGCACCACATTGCCTGCTGTGACGTTAATTAACAACTTCGCGGCTAAGGCCATCTTCACCACCTCAGCACATGGCCTATCTAGCTCAATGCCTATCATTAGGCCCGCATTACGGACGGTAGTCACACCCTTGGTATTCTTAAATTCAGCTTCAAAGCCCGCACGAATGACATGGCCTATTTTTTCAGCATTTTCACGCAGGCCATCTTCTTCTATGGTTTTAAGCGTGGCTAAACCAGCCGCACAAGCCAAGGGGTTGCCGCCAAAAGTTGAGCCATGTTTGCCGTAAGTAAATAGTTCTGCCGCTCTACCATGCGCAACGCAGGCGCCAATCGGCACGCCTGAACCTAGTCCTTTGGCCAAGCTCATGACGTCTGGCATGATGATTGTATGCTGAAAAGAAAACCAAGTGCCAGTGCGACCAATCCCTGTTTGCACTTCATCCAACATTAATAACCAATCGTTGGCATCACAAATTTGGCGCAATACTTCTAAATAAGTACCCGCATCTTTTGGAATATTAATGCCGCCCTCGCCCTGCACTGGCTCGACCAAAATCGCCACAACATTATTGCTCCGTGCCGCCACTTGTTTAACCGCTTCAATATCATCGTAAGGCACACGAATAAAACCGCTCACTAGCGGCTCAAAGCCTACTTGCACCTTACTGTTTCCAGTGGCTGAAAGAGTTGCCAGAGTACGGCCATGAAACGACTGATCCATCACAATAATTTCAGGGTTATCTATGCCTTTGTTATGACCAAATAGGCGCGCTAACTTAATACTGGCCTCATTGGCTTCACAACCAGAGTTACAGAAAAAAACTTTATCCATGCCTGATATTTCACAAAGCTTATCGGCCAAAGCTTCTTGCTCGGCGATGTTATAAATATTAGATACATGAATGAGTTTAGCGGCCTGCTCGCTAATGGCTTTGACTAATTTAGGATGCGCATGACCTAGGCCATTGACCGCGACGCCAGCCAGAGCATCCAAATATTTCTCGCCTTTATCATCCCATAACCAAACACCATCCCCTTTGACAAAAGTGACTGGTTGACGCATGTAGGTATTCATTAAATGGTTTGTCATAGATAACTTTGATAACTCTATATAACCTAATTTTTGTTAGGCGAACTGTAAATCTGGCTATGAATATAAAAATAAACGGCGACTAATGCCGCCGCTGTGTATTTTTATACCTATGTATTTTATATTATTTTTAAACCATGCAATTTTAAACTAAGTCACTGAATGATCATAACCATGATTATATTTGATGCGGCACGGTAAAGCATCAAGTCTCGTTCGGACTGAGCTTGTCGAACGCATTGAATTAAAGCACATTTAGATTAGCTCAATGCCAATGGATTCCAAGCATCACCGCGCCTCATCAATAGTTAGTGACATTATCTGAAACCCCCTTGATTTGCAAGTAAAGGCGCCGCTTAGCCGCGAATCTACTTTACTCACCTCTCATGTTGAAAAGGTCTACTGCTTAGCAGCAGCTTGTTGATTATTTTTTAAAGTTATACAATTTGCAGCCGATCTTAATCAAATGTGGCTTTAAGGTCTACTTAACTAGTTCTCATCCAGAAACGTAACCATATGATTTTATTTGATAAAACGTAATTTTGCAGTGGAAAATCCCAGTGAAAATGTTTATAATTACTCTCAAGCCATTGATTGTAAACAATAAACAAAGCCACCGGGGTT
>CAINBI010000013.1 GCA_903846555.1 uncultured Pseudomonadota bacterium | reverse complement strand
GGCGCATTTGATGTTCGGTATTATCGTCATCACCAGTGAACAGTTGTTGCGTTTGATTACATGATATTGTTCATTGCGCACAAAATGAAGCTTGTTTCTATCCGAAGAATGATTGCGGAGAGATTGGTTCGTCAATCAAGTCCAAAAGAGACGGTGATGCCCACGGGTTAAAGGAAATGCCACGGCAATTGTTTGAAAATTGGCTAGTTCCTGGGCGCTAGGCAATATCGGCCGTTTTGGGCTGGGAGTTTTGCAACTGCCTCAAGTGTATAATAATATTTTTATCGAAAATTAAAGTCATGCGTCTAGTTGTTCAAGGTTCGGCCATTAGCTATTCACATTTGGCGCACATACACCAGTTATGCGGCACTAGCGTCCAATTTGTACAAACAGCGCAACACGCTTATTACTTGGCGAATCAATCAAACATACAACCTGCCATCCAAAACTTTTGTGCAGAGCAGCATATTGATTGTGCTTATGTGCAAGACACGCAAACCATCAAAAAATTTGGCTTATGCGTGATGGATATGGATTCAACGCTCATCAGCATCGAATGTATTGATGAAATTGCCGATATGGTTGGACTTAAGCCACAAGTCGCAGCGATTACTGAGCGGGCAATGCAAGGAGAGCTGGATTTTGCACAAAGCTTGCGCGAGCGCGTAGCCTTACTTAAAGGCTTAAAAGAATCTGACCTAATGCGCGTACTGAATGAACGCCTCACCCTAAACCCAGGAGCCATTGAGTGGATTGAAGCTTGCAAGAAAAATAGCATTACAACGCTATTAGTTTCTGGTGGTTTCACTTTCTTTGCTGACCGTGTTAAAGCAATGCTGGGCTTGGATTACGCAGTGTCTAATACGCTAGAAATTGTTGACGGCAAGCTGACTGGCAATATTTTAGGTGCCATTGTCGATGCTCAAGCTAAGGCTGATGAACTCATTAAATTACGTGATAGCTTAGGACTAACGATGCAGCAAACTATTGCTATTGGTGACGGTGCGAATGATTTAAAAATGATGACAGCGGCGGGCATTGGCATTGCTTACCATGCAAAACCTATTGTGCAGGCACAAGCGACTTATGCGCTTAATTACGTTGGATTAGATGGTGCTATCAATTTACTGTCGTTGTAATTGCCACCAAGTGTGATAACTCTGCCTCAGTAAAACCTGCTGCACGCCTAGCTTCTAGATTAAACGGTCCGCGCAACTTTGGTGCCACGTACTCGTTGCATAACTTTACAAAAGTGCTCAGCGCATCTAAACCTTTTTGCTGACAAAGATAATTAAACCAACAATTTCCAATCGACACATGGCCGATTTCGTCACGTAGAGCAATATCCAGAATCTCCGCAGCGAGCGTATCGCCAGCCTGCGCCAGCTTTGCTCGCAAAGCTGGCAAGGCATCCAAACCACGCGCCTCCATAGTACGCGGCACTAAGGCCATGCGCGCTAACACGTCACCTTTGGTTTTATCTACCATTTCCCACAGGCTATTATGTGCATCAAAGTCGCCATAATTAAAGCCTAAATATTGCAAATGGGCATTTAACAAGTTGAAATGATGCGCCTCTTCAGCCGCAACTTTTAGCCAATCAGCATAATATTGAGTTGGCATAGTATTAAATCGCCAAATCGCATCTAAGGCTAAATTAATTGCGTTAAACTCAATGTGAGCTAGCGCATGCACCAATGCAGCACGGCCTTCAACGGTATTCATGGCGCGACGCTTGACCAATAACGGTGCGATTAACGTGGGCTTTTCTGGATATCCAGGAATGTTGGCAACGGCCAGCATTGCCTTATTAGCGTCCAATTCGATTTCACCTCGCAGCCAAGCCGCAGCAAGCGCCGTGACGGCATTAGACTTGATCGAGGGGCTAGTTTCCGCTAATAAATCTAATGTTAATTGTCGGAGTTCTAAAGCAAACATGGGTTTAGGCATTGCCAGCTGAGATGCAAAGGTTTTGTTTAATACTGGCAGTTATTGCAATGTAATAAAATCTAATTCGCCAGCTTTCATATCTGGCACCATCAGAGTTTTCTCATCTTTAGTCAACGCAATATCAGCGGCTGATTGATAGCCTGATTTAACTTCCTTCACATCGCCAGCAAGGTTAACGCTAAATACTTTACCGTTTTTCCAGTCACTGACAAACATGCTACCGTTTGAATGGTGCACCAAACCATCACCGCCACCAAAACCTTCAGCAACATCATTAAGTGTTTTAGTTTTCATGTTATAGCTGTACAAAATGCCAGAAACAAAATCAACTGCCATAATCACTTCGCCTGAATCATCCATCAGCAAGCCATTTGGCGCCAATATGCGCGCATCTTGCTTGCCATTAATCACTAGTGTGACTTTACCTTGTGGATTGATTTTGTAGATTGCACCGCCGAGACCCTTAAGATCGCCACTATCGCTAACGTATAGATTGCCAGCAATATCCGGCTCTAAGTCATTCAAAAAAACCGGCATTTCAGGAAAGGTAGTAGCCGCAGCAAACACTTCTATCTGACCTTGTTTAGCGCCAGCTAAGTCGATTTTTAACACTTTCCTATTATCCGCGACATATAAATACTGACCAATAATCGCCAATCCTTTGGGGTCATCTAAACCTGCTGCAAACAGGTGCGCTTGGCCATTTTCGATCACAGTAATTTGGCCGTCGCCATCTTTACCAAAGCCGTTAATTTCAGACACATAGATTTTGCCATTTTTGGCCTGTACCACTGATTCTGGCATTTTTAAACCCGTGATTTTTTGCATTACAACCTGGTTATTTTTCACCTCTTTAATGCAACCCGCGCTGATTAAAGCCATCAGAAAGACATAGACTAGAAGTTTTTTTTGCATAATGCGCTCTCTAAGTTTAATTTATTGCTAGTTACATTCTGGAGAAACGCAATCATAATCGATTAGGCATTACCAAAACAAATAGATTCAACTTTAATCTTGGTTGATTTAAAAATCAACCGTAACAATTAACATTAGGCAATTGGCGATGGTCGGTGGACTTATTCTGCATTGAATATTTGATAGCAATTCTTACCTTCGAGCTTCGCCAGATACATCGCTTGGTCGGCTTGACGCAGCAGCTTATTGGCATCTACGTCTTCGGTCTGCGGGTAAAAGGTCACGCCAAGACTAGCCGTAACCTGCAACACATGCCCATCATAGTGTACTGGCTGTGCAGCCGCTGCTATCAAGCGACTGAGCATCGGCTCACAGGCGTTAGTATTATCTAGATCAAGTAAAACTGCCACGAACTCATCACCACCGATACGGGCGATCGTATCACTATCGCGTAGCGCCATCTTCATGCGGTCAGCTACGGTTTTTAGTAGATGGTCCCCAGTAGCATGGCCATGTGTATCATTAATAATCTTGAAGGCGTCCAGATCCAGAAAGACAACTGCAAGCCTTTGTTCACGCCGTTGTGCCTGAGTCATCGCTTGGCGAAGCCGATCTGCAAGTAGCACCCGATTAGGCAATCCAGTCAGCGTATCAAAGTGAGCGATATGTTTAAGCTGACTCTCGTGCTCTTTGAGCGTGGTGATGTCAGAAAACAGTGACACATATTGTTGTGTGACACCAGATGCATCCTGAACAGCGCTGATAGTAAGAATCTCTGCGTAAATCTCACCATTCTTGCGGCGGTTCCATATCTCCCCGTACCAGTGTCCGTTTTCAATTAAATTATTCTTCATGTCCACGTAAAATTCACTGCATTGGCGACCTGAATCAAGGATGTTTGGGCTTTGGCCCAAAGCTTCTTCTCGGCTATATCCTGTGATGCGTGTAAATGCCTCGTTAACCTCAATAATCATGTTGCTGGCATCGGTAATCATAATGCCCTCCCGCGCATGGCTAAACACACTCGCTGAAAGTTGCAGCTTTTCTTCGGACTGCTTACGCTCAGTCAAATCTGTATTGGTGCCAGACACCCGTACCGGCTTGCCGCCAGTATCTCGAAGGATAAAGCCTCGCGAAAGTACTGGCACATAATGACCATTTTTGTGTTGTAAACTAAATTCAATGTCATAAGTGTCAGAAGCAGAGTTAATCACATGATCAAAAGCTTGATTCACACGCATCTGATCTTCAGGATGTACGATATGCTCCCAAAGGCTTGCGCCCACCGGCAATTCATTAGTAGCATAACCAAGCATTGCCCACCAGCGAGGCGAGTAATACAAATCACCACTTTCTAAATTCCAATCCCAAGGTGCATCGCCAGAACCTCTTAGCACCAATTGCAACCGCTCTTCTGATTGCCTCAATGTATTTTCAGCCAACTTGCGCTCGGTAATGTCGCGTGATATGCCAAAAATACCGATGACTAGCCCATTCCCATCGCGCATTGGCCCCTTAGTCGCAAGATAGGTCCGCTCCCCATCTATGGTGGTAAGGGTTTCTTCATGAGTACTAATCTGATTTTCTGAAATAACACGGAGGTCATTTGCCCGGACTAATGCAGCCTCTTTCAACGAAAATAATGCTGTATCATTTCGCCCCAATATATGTTCGGCAGTTTTCGCTAGTAATCTCACAGCCTCACGATTAGCCAGCAGGTAACGACCCTCAATATCTTTGACATAAATGGCATCAGTTGAATTATCAGCAAGCGTAATAATCAGTTGATGATCTTTGCCCTCAACTGCTCGCAATATCATTCGCTGTGTTTTTTGTTGTTGCCGCCACAGCAATATCAACGCAAGGATGACAGAAGCTATCGCTATAAGCGCCGCCAATTCAACCCTATCTAATATCATGTATGTCCTAGCGCGAAAAACGCCTTGGCGTCAACACGTAGCTCTCTCGAAAAAAATACCAAAATAAACCCAATAATTAATTATGTCAGAATTAGTAGCCCGTAATTAGATGAGGTAAGTAAGCTTTACCTCGCTGTTTAACGCGTGTGACTTTTATATTGGATACTCTAATATTGTGCCTATCTCAATAAAAGTTGACTCTTTCCTCACCTTGAGCACCAATCATGCCGCATGGCAACTTCGCTTGGCCATCGGACGTATCATGCAGTTGATTAAGCTGTAACTTCGTTAATAATTGTTGCATGGCTGATGTATAAACTTTATTCAAGTGAAACTTTATCGACATATCAACGCTAGTAAAACCTTGCTGTTGCGCTTCTCCCACATAGGTTCCCAGCAAATGGCCACTACCAGAATAAATGGTTGCCACTAACTTGCTGTGATAAACGCGCAATTGTGGATTGTAAAATAAGTGTGGTTTTATTTTAATAATCGTATTCGCCATTTCATTGGCCTTGCACAACTCAATATCCCCTAGCTTTTCATTAAGTGCTGCCAGAGCAATGGGGGCTATCAACGGCCCCTGCTGAAACCAGTAGTCATAATAAGGATGTGATAAATGCACACTGTAGTTGTAGTCATTAGGGCTTATATATAGCAAAGTATTTGATTTAGGTTCTGCGGCATACACATTAGCTGTGATGACAATCGCACTAAACAAAAAGGTTGTAATCGCTTTAATTCTGTACTTCATGATGAACTCCTTGCAAGCATTGAGTACTGTTCATGTTAGCAGTATGAACAATATGAATAAATGATTTATCTCTAACATCTATTAAATTATGCATTGGGGCATTAAGCCTCTGAAACAAGTGCTTTTATCCATAAGTCATCTAAAATAGAAATCTCGCTAAGGGAAATTGTATCTAAGTGCTCCCAATAACGGCCAGATTCAATATAAAACGCCAACTCCTGCTCTCGCTGGATAGCCTTATAGACATGTGTAAAATCAAATAGCTGATTGATGCGACCAGCATGGTTTTGATAATCCTGCTCATTAAACTGCTCAAGTGCAGCAATGGCTATACGAGGGAAAACCATTCTAGATCCATCTGAAGTGGATAGATTAAGGCATAAGCACTTCTGCTGTGCGGCTAAATATAATAGCCTAGTAGACTTTGCTTCCAACGATTGCAAAGTCAAGTCATCTCTGAGCGGATCAGCAGCACCAGTGCCGTAGAAATGTGTAGGTTCACCCATTGATGGGTAGATCATATCACAGCCGATAAAGGCCAATATATCGGGCCGTATAGGCCCAATGCCCAATAGGCCGAGGTAAATGCCATCGTGCCACCCGCATAGACAAAGCCACCATAAGTGTTTTGAATTGGCACATAATCCGTAGCGGTAATGATGGCTTGCTTATCAGTAAGAGATTGAGGCCTATTTTCTAATGGGAAATCTTCAGGATGAATTAAATAATCCTAATCATCACGCACTTTCTATGCGTGATTAATGGCCACTATTTTTAGAAAAGTATTTTTACTCCAGTTGCACGCTCTTATTGCGTCAGGCGCACTGCCTATAATTAAAACGACATTTGGCATGTAATATTTTTTCTATGGGTCATTCTAAAGACTGGCAACTAAGTGAGCATGTCAGCCCAGATATTTTGCGCCCAAGCGACCGCATAACCCCCCTCATTCTCACTTGGGCTCATCGAAACGCCACCGCCTTCTGCAGACACCATAATTTTTTTTGTTATATCATAGCGATATACATTTGCTACATGCATAGCTAATTTATCTGTCACATAGCTATAACAGGTATTTGCAAATACTGGCGCAGGATCTGGCGCTTGGCCTGCCATCAACTGCACAATCGCATTTGCACAGATTTTTGCTTGATTAGTCGCCATGTGTGCCGACTTAGGCAATGCCGCAGAAACGGCATCACCAATTACATGGATATTAGCGGCTAATTTAGATTCGTAGCTTAAAAAATCAACCTCGCACCAACGTTTATCTACATTATTAAGCCCGATCAGCTGGCCATTAATAGTCGTCATTTGTGCGGGCTTACCTGCACGTTGCGGCGGAATTATATTCAGCACATCGGCGCGCACTGAATCAAAGTCAGTTCTAACCGTTTTAGTTGCAACATCCACATCAAGCAAAGCGTTATTGGGGCGATAATCAATAATGCCTGCGTACATATCATTAAAGACTTTGGTGAACAGTCCTTTTTTAGAGATAATTTCTACATTCGCATCTAATACGATAACTTTAGATTTTGGCTTATGATTTTTAAGGTAATAAGCGGCCTGTGCTGCGCGCTCATAAGGCCCAGGCGGGCAACGATATGGCGCTTTAGGTACATTCATAACAAACACGCCGCCATTTGGCATCGCGGCTAATTGCTCATGCAAATTCACAGTTTGCCAGCCAGCTTTCCAAGCATGTGGAATTTGATGCTGCACATCTGCGCTAGCAAGCATAGGCAAATCGTCATAAATAAAATCAATACCAGGCGCAATAATCAATCTATCGTAGCGCAGATCACCGCGCTGCATTGTCACTTTCTTCGTCGTAACATCAATTGCGGTGACTTCATCCTGCACCCACTGAATACCGTGATTCGCTTTCAGCACATCGTAGCCAAAGGTTAAGTCATTAATCATTTTGCTTCCACCGAGCACTAAATTACTTAACGGGCATGAAACGAACTGTTTGTTTTTTTCGATTACAATTACTTCAATGCCGCCCAAGCTCCATGCGCGTAAGTATTTGGCCGCTACCGCACCAGCATATCCACCACCAATAATCACCACGCGACCGATAGGCGGTTTGCTACCTCTTGCAAACACTGGCAAGCTTGCATTAACTAAACTTAAGCCTGCACCATAGCCAGCAAACTTAACGAAATTACGGCGATTTATTTGCATGATTTAATTTAGGCTACTGATAGGCGGATGATTTAATTTGGATGTGTCGCCGACAAATTCTGCGACGCTGGGATAGCGGATTGATGTGTTGGTTGTATGAAAAAATACTCAGCCAAATCAGTAAGCTCCTGATCATTCAAACCTTTGGCATGGTGATGCATAACCGTTGCGGCAGATTCACCTGATTTAAATGCCAACATTTTTGTTGCAAAGTCTGCTTTATCTTTTCCAGCCAATTTTGCGGCATCACCAACACTATTACCATTGGTTCCGTGACATGCGGCACATGAAGCAGCTAAACTTCTCGTGTGTAATTGTCTAGTTAACAGGTCCTTAGATTTAATTTTAAATTCAATCTTAGATTCATCTGCCACTACTGCCATTGGGCTACTAAGCCCAATGACAGTGATTACCACAAATAAAATTGAATTAGTTTTATTCAACCTTCAGAACCTAAAGACGCTTCAACTTGAGTTGGTAATTATCAGATTCTGCTTTAAAAACTAGAAACATTTATCATCGTTACAACCATCATCTTTAACCCCAAGTGAAGTCAATAGCTCCACCATTTTAACGTTACCCTCATCACGCACGATGCGCACAATAGAAACGTCACCTTTCATTTTAATATTAACGTCAGCACCTTTTTCAGCCAAGTATTTGACAATTTTATCAAAACCATCAAAAGCCGCTAAATGAAAAGCTGTCATTTTCGTCATTGGATGCTGATAGTTTAGGTTAGCTCCTTTCTCGGTTAAATACTTAACTGTTTCAAACTGCCCTTTAGTCGCCGCCATTTGGATAGGTGACCAGGCAAAGTAGGTTGCATTAACATCCACACCACTTTCAATATATTTTTTCACTAATTTCAAATCCCCTTTACCAACAGCATCGGTAAATTCTACAGATTGGTCATCTGTCAGTGCGGTCGCTGCCATTGCGCTCATTGAGAATGCTAAAGCCAGTCCTAAACCCAGTGTTGCCAACATCGTTTTAATCAAATTCATGCTACTTTTCTCCAAAATCACCTGTTAAATTTAGAAACTAAACTTTAATTGTATAACCAAAAACACTTCTCTAACCGATATGTAACCTTGCATTGCGGAACATACGTATCCAAGCGCTATCTTCAGCATCACCACAGGCTTGCCAAGTGTTTTGCACGTTACGAATGACTCGCTCTGGATGTGGCATCATAATACTAAAGCGCCCATCTGTGCTGGTTAATCCTGTAACACCCTGCGGCGATCCGTTTGGATTATATGGATAACTTGTAGTTGGTGTTGATGCATTATCTATGAAGCGCATCGTCACCAATTTTTTTGCTAACACTTCACAGACCGTGTTTTGTGCAGAAAATTCCGCATAACCTTCACCATGTGCAACTGCAATTGGCATTTTGCTACCAGCCATACCTTTAAAGAATAAAGATGGCGATTCTAAAATCTCAACCATACTTAGCCTAGCCTCAAACTGCTCCGATTGATTGCGTACAAAATGCGGCCAATGTGCAGCACCGGGAATCAACTCACGCAGGTTACTCATCATTTGGCAGCCATTACAAACGCCTAATGCAAAACTATCTTGCCGCTCAAAAAATGTCGAAAACTCGTCCCGCGCTTGAGTGTTGAAAAGAATGGATTTAGCCCAACCCTCTCCCGCACCCAGTACATCACCATAAGAAAACCCCCCGCATGCCACAAAGCCCACAAAATCTTTTAGTGAGACCCGACCCGCAATAATATCGCTCATGTGTACATCGTAAGTTGCAAAGCCTGCTCGATCAAAAGAGGCCGCCATTTCCACTTGCCCATTCACGCCTTGCTCACGCAAGATTGCCATTTTTGGACGGGCACCTACATTTACGTACGCAGCCGCTACATTCTCATCAGGCCTATAGCTAAGTTCCGTGAATAAACCACGGTTAACCTCATCTAAAATACGGTCATATTCTTGTTGCGCACAGATTGGATTATCACGCGCCTTCTGCATCTGGTAGGTGGTTTCAGACCACATGCGATGTAAATTAGTACGTGAATCAGCAAATACAATATTGCCATGCTGCTTTATCTCAAGGTGATTGCCAGCGACCACATCCGCGACCACATGCGCCAAAATAGTATTAAGTGGGGTATTAAATTGCGCGACGATTTCAGAAGCATCAACTGACAGAACTTGAATCACAGCACCCAACTCTTCATTGTACAATGCACTAACAACATCGCCATTCAGGCTTGAAATATCCACATTCAAAGCACAATGTCCAGCAAAGCTCATCTCTAATAAGGTGGTAAATAAGCCGCCATCAGAGCGGTCATGATAAGCCAATAATTTTCCAGCTTTATTCAATTGCTGAATAGTTGTGAAAAAGTGTTTCAGATGGTTTGCATTGTCTACGTCAGGGGCTGTGTTACCCACTGCGCCATATACCTGGGCTAAGCTTGAGCCACCCATACGATTTTTTCCTGCGCCCAAATCTATTAAAATCAATTTAGAATCTTGTTCAATTTGCAACTCTGGTGTTAACGTTTTACGTGCATCAGGTGTTGCTGAAAAAGCAGTCACCACTAATGATATAGGTGATGTGACTACTTTGTTCTCAAGCACTCCGTTTGCAGTAGCTTCAGACCACACGGTCTTCATACTCATTGAATCCTTACCAACAGGAATGCTTACGCCTAGCTGCGGACAAAACTCCATACCTACCGCTTTTACAGCTGCATATAGTGCGGCATCTTCACCCGCGTGACCAGCTGGCGCCATCCAGTTAGCAGAAAGTTTCAGGTCACCCAATTCATCAATCAAGCATGCGGCTATATTAGTGATTGCCTCACCTATCGCCATGCGCGCTGAAGCTGGGGCATTAATGAGTGCCAGCGGCGCTTTTTCACCGATGGCAAAAGCTTCACCACGGTAGGTTTCATAGCCAGCAAGCGTTACCGCTACATCAGCTACAGGTATTTGCCACGGCCCAACCATTTGCTCACGGGCTACCAATCCAGTAACAGAGCGGTCACCAATGGTAATTAAGAACGTCTTGTCTGCGACACCTGGTAGCCTTAGTACGCGCTCAGCAGCGTCTATTAAATCAATATCAACAGCTTCAAAAAAAGTTAATTCACGATCGACACTTTTAACATCTCGCGTCATTTTTGGTGGTTTACCCAGCAATACAGACAAATCCATATCGACTGGCTTATTATCAAAGTAGCTATCTTCTACAGTTAAATGACGCTGCTCTGTTGCGATACCAACCACAGCATATGGACATCGCTCACGTTCACAGATTGCCTTAAAGCGAGGCAAATCCACTTGCGCAATCGCCATCACATAACGCTCCTGCGCTTCATTACTCCACAACTCGCGCGGTGACATACCTAGCTCTTCGTTGTGCACTTCGCGCAACTGGAACACTGCACCTACACCAGCATCATTCACCAATTCAGGGAACGCATTAGAGATGCCACCCGCACCCACATCATGTATGCTTAAAATTGGATTGTCGTCACCAAGTTGCCAGCAGCGATCAATCACCTCCTGCGCCCTTCTTTCCAGCTCAGGATTACCGCGCTGTACTGAATCAAAATCTAGATTTTCAACATTACTACCCGTATCCATACTAGATGCAGCACTACCGCCCAGGCCAATCAACATGGCTGGACCACCTAATTGAATAAGGGCAGCACCGGCAGGTATAGGATTCTTGTAAGAATGCTTAGCAGAAATATTGCCAATACCACCAGCAAGCATAATGGGTTTGTGATAGCCGCGCATTTCCGCATGTCCATTCGTATCAGTGGTTTCCAATTCAAAAGTACGGAAATAACCAGCGATATTAGGGCGACCAAACTCATTGCTATAAGCCGCGCCACCTAGTGGTCCATCCATCATAATTTGGAAAGGTGAGGCGATACGGCTAGGTTTTCCGTACTGGCCTAGCTCCCATGGTTGGGTGAAGTTTGGAATATTCAAGTTTGAAACTGAGAAGCCAGTTAAACCTGCTTTTGGCTTAGACCCGCTACCAGTAGCACCTTCATCACGAATCTCACCACCTGCACCCGTAGCCGCGCCCGCAAATGGCGATATTGCTGTTGGATGATTATGTGTTTCCACCTTCATCAAATAGTGCATTTCCTCTTCTACGAAGCTATAAGCTCCATCATCTGTAGGATAAAAACGTTTCGTCGCAATGCCTTGTTGCCCGGCTACAATTGAAGAGTTATCTGAATAAGCCACCACAGTGCTGCCGGGGTTAAGCTTATGTGTGTTACGTATCATAGCGAACAAGGACATATCCTGCTCTTCGCCATCAATCACCCAATCTGCATTAAAAATCTTGTGACGACAATGTTCTGAGTTCGCCTGCGCAAACATCATCAACTCAACATCGGTAGGATTACGCTTAATTTTAGAAAAATTATCGTAAAGATATTCCACTTCATCAAGTGATAATGCCAAGCCCATTTCAGCGTTAGCCTTAATTAGCGAATCTTTTCCACCTTGCAAAATATCCACAACACTTAACGGCATTGGCTTTTCCATATGGTAAAGCTTCTCTGCACCGTTTAAATTCGTGAAAATATTTTCGGTCATGCGGTCATGTATAAGAGGCAAAAGCTGCTGACGTTCCGCATCAGTTAATGGTAGGCCACTTTTAGTTTCCACGTAATAAGCAACTCCACGCTCGACACGCAAGGCTTGCGGTAAACCACAATGACGGACAATATCTGTGGCCCGTGATGCCCATGGGGAAATTGTACCTACTCTAGGTAATGTTAGAAATAACTCACCTAACGGCTCTTCAACCCCAACTGCTGGACCGTATGTCAAAATTTGTGTCAGTAAGTGTCGCTCTTGCTCCTCTAACCTACCGTCAAACCAAGCAAAATGATGATACTCTGCATGAAGATATTTTATGCTTTCATTAGATTGCCCAAGTTCATTATTAAAACTTTTGACAATTTTTTCAATACGAAATTGAGATAATGCCACACTGCCACGAAGGCAGATCATCTCAGGGAGTGAGTTAGATTGGATCATTAAAATTCAGCTAAATTGCATACGATTAAGAAAGGTGAATTCTATCAGATTGGTTAAAATTAGGCGCCCCTCTAATCACCACTAACACGGTAAATTTGTTCTCAATATCCAGATGATGCATTTGCGGTATTATCTAGCAGCCACACAAAGTTAATGAAATCAATTGGTCAGGTTGATTTTTGGTTACCCGCAACCCAAACCCAGCCCTGCTCGATTTCTTCGATCCTTCACACGCAAAAAAACCCCCACTATTCACATAGAGGGGGTTGAGTGTAGCGACTTACCTTTTCAGATAAAGCGCGATATCAATTGCTTGGCAGTGACCTACTT
>CAINBI010000012.1 GCA_903846555.1 uncultured Pseudomonadota bacterium | reverse complement strand
TGTGCCGCTACCGCCATGCCCAGCGCGGCTGATATAGAGGTGCTGGAATGTCCTGCACCAAAGGTATCGTATTCACTTTCAGTGCGACGCGGAAACCCAGCAATGCCCTTAGGCTTGCGCAACGACTGCATTTGTTCACGCCGACCAGTTAGAATTTTATGTGGGTAGGTTTGGTGGCCCACATCCCAAACCAGCCTGTCGTCAGGGGTATTAAACACGTAATGTAGCGCAATGGTGAGTTCTACCACACCCAAATTTGAGGCTAAATGACCGCCAGTTTTTGCTACGCTATCAATTAAAAATAAACGTAACTCTTGTGCTAGCTGCACCAGTTGCTTGCGTTCAAGCTGGCGCAGTTGCAGGGGTGCATTAATGGTGTTGAGTAATGGTGTCATGGGCAATTAAAAACTGCGTTGCATAATAAAAGTCGCCAATTCTCGTAGGCGCTGCGCACTATCACCAAAAGGGGCGATAGCCGCAATGGCATTTTCATACAATTTTTGTGCGTGTTGCCTAGCAAGCGCTAAACCTAGAATCGTCACGTAGGTGGGTTTGTTAGCATCAGCATCTTTGCCAGCGGTTTTACCTAGCGTGGCGGTGTCTGCTTCAACATCTAAAATATCATCTACCACTTGGAAGGCAAGGCCGATATTGGCTGCATAAGTGCGAACTGCAGCCATTTGTGCGTTTGAGCCATTGATGGCACCCAGCAAAACAGCAGCTTGAATCAGCGCACCTGTTTTTAACTGATGCATAGATTCAAGCTCGGCTTGTGTGAGTGATTTTCCGATAGAGGCTAGGTCAATCGCTTGCCCACCTGCCATGCCTGTAGAGCCAGTGGCTTTGGCCAACATGTTGAGCATGTTGATTTGTTGGCTGGCTTGCAGGCCAGTGTTGTTGCACAACCTCGGCTGAGATAAGGCCTCAAAAGCCAAGCTTTGTAAAGCATCGCCCACCAATAGCGCAGTAGCATCATCATATTGTTTATGGCAGCTGGGCTTGCCACGGCGTAAATCATCATCATCCATACATGGCATGTCGTCATGCACCAAAGAGTACGCATGAATCAGCTCAACGGCACAGGCTGCGGCATCGGCAATGACGATATTGGTGTCACACATTTCAGCCGCTGCATAACACAGAAGCGCGCGCACACGCTTGCCGCCAGTTAAGGCGCTATAACGCATGGCGTCATGCAGAGTATTCGGTGCGATGTTGCCAGCAGGCAATGTTTGAGCGAGCGTTTGTTCAATGCGTGCTTGTTTTGAACTTACCCAAGCTGGAAAGTCTGATGCAGCTGCATTTAGCAGGCTTGAATTAGTCATGCTCAGGCTTAAAGGCGACTAACTGGTTTTTATCATTCAAAATTTGCACTTGCTGCTCTACATCGGCTAGGGATTTTTGGCAAAACTGCAATAAAAAATTGCCGCGTGTGTAAGCGGTAAGCGATGCCTCAAGCTGCATTTGGCCAGATTCCATTTGTGCAACTATGCTTTCAAGTTCGGCATAGGCTTGCTCAAAATTTTTCGGCAATTGCACATCAACTTCAGCGGTTGATTTTGAGGATTTCTTTGTAGTAGTGGCAGGCATAAATTAGACTAATTTCAATAAGCCGCTATTCTACCAAATCCTGTTGCAAAATCTTCTGTAAAAAGCGGTGAATATCGACAATCTCTTCTGCACAAACCGAATGTGCCATTTTGTATTCGTGCCAGCTGACCACTAAATGATTATTTTGTAATGTTTGTAGTGAAATTTTACATAAATCAAGGCTAATCACATCATCATAAACGCCATGCGCCATAAAGATTGGAATGCCTGCATTTGCTGGGTTCGCTTCAGCCGCAAGCTTGGTTTTAATCGGCAAATAAGTCGATAGCGCCAAAATTCCACCAAGCTTTTTTGGATAACGTAATGCCGTATGTAGGGCAATTGCGCCACCTTGTGAAAAGCCTGCAAGCACAATGCGATGCGCTGGAATGCCGCGAGCAATCTCATTTTGTATGAGTGCGTTAATGTAAGATTGACTGGTTTTTATGCCAGCTTCATCTTCTGTGCTACTGCCTGTTACGCCGTATAAATCGTACCAAGCAGGCATAATATAGCCACTATTTCGGGTAACGGCCATTTCTGGCGCGTGCGGCAAAATAAACCGCACATTCGGCATGTTAAGTTTTTGCACAATGGGTACAAAATCATGGCCATCAGCACCTAGGCCGTGCAGCCAGATGACACTGGCATTTATTTTTTCATGATCTGGCGAGTGGTTGCTGGTTAATTCTAACGGTGGTTTATAGTTCATGGCTGCAGTCATTTAGGTGAGTATCAGTATCTATTAAAAAAATTAAGATATGCGATATGCTATTTTAAAGCAATTAAGTCATAGAAAGCCCTTGTGAGTTAAAATTGTGGGTAGATGGAGTAATTGATCAATCATGTCATACTTCAGTTCGATTCCCTTGAGAAGTACACTGCCTCATAATTAAACGAAATGCTTGAAACGCGTATTTCATTTTTGAATATTAAATTCTTTAACATTACCTTTGGACTTAAGCGCGACACATGATGAAACTTTTATATACCGTTAACAGCCCATATGCTCGCAAGGTTCGAATTGTTGCCGCAGAAAAACATATTGAAATGGCTATGGAAGAAGTAGTGTTGGCTGCGCCTGATTGTCCAGTGAAGCAATACAACCCCTTAGGCAAAGTGCCAGTATTGATTTTAGCCGATGGCGACAGCTTGTATGACTCACGCGTGATTGTAGAATATTTAGATAATCGCACCCCGTTGGCGCATCTGTTGCCGCCAGATTCTGGATTGAGAATCAAAGTACGCCGATGGGAAGCGCTTGCTGATGGCGTTTGTGATGCCGCAGTGGCGACCATGTTAGAGCAACGTAAAGCCGAGGGGATGCAAGATGCGGCTTTTATTGCGCGACAAATGGATAAAGTGGCGCGTGGCCTGCAAGTGCTTAACGATGATCTTTCTAAAGATAACGCATTAGGTAAACTTAAATGGTGTGTAAACGGTGCTTTTAGTCTGGCGGATATTGCTGTGGGCTGTATGTTGGGCTATGTGAATTTACGATTTGGTACGGTGGTTAATTTAGCCACGCAGTACCCAAACCTAGCGCAATTAAATGCCGAGCTGATTAAACGCCAGTCTTTTCAAGATAGCGCACCTGTCGCATAATTCAGAAAAGCAGTTGCTGACTAGTTTCCAATCCTAGAATGTACATAGCCGTCGCATAAAATGAGTTTGGAATTGCTGTTGGCTGCTGAACTTAGGCCAAAAACGCCAGCAAGCATTCAAAATAGATGCTCTGAGAGGCAATAGGGACGGACCTCCCAGAGCAACTATTTTAAGATTTTTTAGTATGTCATTAACAGCACCAACACTACACGTCAATAACGCGCCCAGCAAAAGCATGCTAAACGTCTAAATGGCTGCGGTGATAATGCCACCGCCTAAACAAACATTACTTTCGTACACGACCGCAGATTGCCCAGGGGTGACTGCCCATTGTTTTTGGCCGAATTTAATTTCGATTTCATTGGCCGTTAAGCGGTCAATTTCACAAGGTGCATCGGGTTGGCGATAACGCGTTTTTGCGGCGTAAACCCAGTTGGTCATGGGTGCTTCATTGTCTATCCATGTAAGCTGGCTTGCGACCAAACCATCACTTAGCAACAATGGATGCCCATGGCCTTGCACCACAATCAGCACGTTAGCTTCCATGTTTTTAGCCGCTACAAACCAAGGTTCACCATTGCTATCACGGCTGCCACCGATTTTTAAGCCTTGGCGCTGGCCTAAGGTGTAATACATTAGGCCTTCGTGGCGGCCGACTGTTTTACCTTCTGGCGTTTTAATGTCACCAGGTTCACGCGGTAGATATTTGCTTAAAAACTCTTGGAAAGGGCGTTCGCCAATAAAGCAAATACCGGTAGAATCTTTTTTATCGGCATTGATTAAATTGGCCTTACGCGCAATTTCACGCACTTCGCGTTTTGGCATTTGCCCTAGTGGAAATAAGGTTTTAGACAGCTGCGCTTGATTTAACCGGTATAGAAAGTAACTTTGATCTTTACTGCCATCGTCGGCTTTCATCAACTGAAACAAGCCTGGTTTGAGCGGGTTTTCACGGACTTGCGCATAATGGCCAGTGGCGATTAAATCGGCACCCAAGCTCATGGCATGATCTAAAAAAGCTTTAAATTTAATTTCAGCGTTACACAAAATATCTGGATTAGGCGTGCGTCCTGCTTTGTATTCACTTAAAAAGTTATCAAATACGCGGTCTTTATATTCTGCGCTAAAGTTTACCGCTTCAATATCAATGCCGATTTTATCCGCCACTGAAACCGCATCAAGCAAATCTTGCTTGCTTGAGCAATATTCATCGGTGTCGTCATCTTCCCAGTTTTTCATGAAAAGACCCGTCACCGCATAGCCTTGCTCTTTAAGCAACAAGGCTGTGACCGACGAATCTACGCCGCCAGAAAGGCCAACGACTACTTTTTTCTTTTTCAATGTGTTCAGGTTCATACTTTTTACTTTAATAAACTTTTACTTTAACAAATGACTACATTTTATAAATGCGTGATGACAGATAGTGGAAATTGTTGCCCACTTAAATAATCTTCAATGCAGGTGAGCACCTGCGGGCTACGCATTAACATGGCATTGCTACGAATTTCATCGACAGTCATCCACACCGCACGAATAATGCCCTCATCAAGCGCTAGGTTTGGCTGATGATCGCTCACGCTGCCGATATAAGCAAAACGCAAATAAGTCGTGTCGTTATGCTCATGCTTCCAATGATAAACGCCCAGCAATGATTCTGGCTTAAACGTATAGGCGGTTTCTTCAAGCGTTTCGCGTATTACCGCTTCAATTAATGATTCATTGTCTTCTAAATGCCCAGCGGGCTGATTAAAGCGATTGCCGCGTTCAGTCGCTTCTTCAACGAGTAAAAATTTCCCGTTATCTTCTACGATTGCGGCGACGGTGGCATGTGGCATCCATTGCATATTTTTCTATCTTTAAATTGTTCTTAAAAAGTTGAATGATTTCAGGGTGATTCTATTTACTTGGGTTTGTAATAATTGATTTTTTGTTATTTTAACCCAAACTAGCTGCTTAATTTAGGGAATAAACCAAGCAGCCCATGTGCAATAAATTCAACCGCCATTGCGGCTAATATCAAGCCCATTAAACGTGTCACGATGTTGATACCAATGGTGCCAAGCTGATTGGATATGCTGACTGATAACCTAAGCACCAGCCAAATAATGATGCAGACGATAAACACAGGCAACACTAAAGCTAAATGCCACGTAAAGCTGATATTTTGTTGTGCTGCAATAATCATATTACTGATGGCGCCAGGGCCTGCTAGCAGAGGGATACTCAGCGGCACAATCGCAATTGCACTGCGTTCCGCCAGCGTTTGCGCCTCTTCTGGCGTTTGGCTTGTACCGCTGTGTTTGGCGTGCATCATTGAAATGGCAATGAGCATGAGTAATATGCCGCCACCTACTTGAAAAGAGGGAATGGAGATGCCAAAAAAATCAAGAATCATATCGCCAAAAAAGGCTGCTGTGGTGAGTACGATAAATACCGTGATAGCAACGGTATTAGCCGTTTTAGCCCGGTCCCGTTTACTCCAGCCAACGGTTGCGCTGATAAAAATCGGCACACTGCCGATTGGGTTCACAATGGCAAATAAGGCGATGCTAATTTTGAAAAGAACAGCCCAGTCTGTCATGTGGATTCCTAAAATTGAAGGATTAAAAGTTAATAAATAAGCGCTTAATCAATTAAAGCTTGGTTAATAGCCCAATAGTAAATTAAAGTACCCTCTGTCAGTTAGTTAAAGTTAAGTATAAAAGTTGGATAAGCAAATGTTGAGTTATAAAATGGATGCACCACCGCTGATTTATCTCGCCTCACGTAGTCCTCGCCGAGTGGAGTTATTGAAACAAATAGGACTCTCATGTGAAATATTGCCCGCCGATATTGATGAGACACAACACCTCAACGAAACGCCAGTCGATTATGTGATGCGGTTGGCGCAACAAAAAGTTGAAGCTGGTTTACAGCGATTAACGGCAGAACAGCGCGCACATGCGGTATTGGCAGCTGATACAACGGTTGCGTTGGCAGGTGTGGTATTGGGTAAGCCTGAAGATGATGACGATGCGCGGCGCATGCTTAGGGCATTATCTGGTAGTGTTCATGATGTTCACACCGCCATTGCACTGGCATTTAATCAGCAGATAGAAGTGGTATTGTCCACCACGATTGTGGAGATGATGGTGCTTTCTGAGGCACAAATTGATGCTTACATTGCTTCGGGTGAACCTCGTGACAAAGCTGGCAGCTATGGCATACAAGGGCTTGCTGGTGCATGGATTAAGCGTATAGAAGGCAGCTATTCAGGCGTGATGGGTTTGCCCATTTATGAAACAGCCGCCTTGCTTAGAAGACATAAAGTCAGTACTTTGTAACAAAGGGTACCTCTATCAATTAAACTTTCGTCGCTACACCGCGTTGCTCATAAAAAATTATTCCTTACATATCAACCATATGCTGCGTCTTAATTTTTTAATCGCGCCTTGTTTAGCTTAGAAACTTGAATTAATAGAGGTGCCCCAAAGTAAATGGCTGCAAAAATTATTGATCACGCTCAAAAAAGCGCGATAAAAAGATCTAAATAATTGTTAAAAGAGAATGCAAATTGAGTGAAGAAATATTGATTAATGTGACCCCTCAAGAAACACGCATCGCCATGATTGAAAATGGCGTGGTGCAAGAGTTGCAAATTGAACGCAGTTCATCCTTGGGTTTGGTGGGTAATGTATATCGCGGCGTGGTATGTCGCGTGTTGCCTGGTATGCAGTCTGCATTTGTAGAAATGGGTTTGCAACGCGCGGCATTTTTGCATGCGGGTGATATTTTTGAATGCGGTCAATCTGATGCACAGCGGCCTATTCAAGAAGTATTGCGCGAAAGTCAGTCTTTGATGGTGCAAGTGATTAAAGAGCCGATTGGTACCAAAGGCGCACGACTTACCACACAAATAAGCATTGCTGGACGCTTTCTGGTGTATTTGCCGCAACAAGATCATATTGGCGTGTCGCAACGCATTGAGAGCGAGACCGAGCGCGAACAACTTAAAGCACGTTTGATTGGACTGTTGCCAGAAAAGCGTGTTGGTGGCTACATCATCAGAACCATGTCTGAATCAGCGACGGATGCGGAGTTGCTGGCGGATATTGATTATTTAACCAAAACTTGGGCGCATATTCTGGCAAAAAGCACCACAGTGCCTGAGCGTTCGCTTATTTTTCAAGATTTGAATTTACCCATGCGCGTACTGCGCGATGTGCTGTGTGCTGAGACCGAAGCCGTACGTGTCGACTCTAGCGAAACCTATCAAAAGCTAGTGGATTTTGCCAACTTATATGCAATTTCTGCGCTGGATAAGCTGGTGCATTATCAAGGCGAGCGACCATTATTTGATTTATATAGTATTGAGCAGGAAATCGAAAAAGCGATGTCACGCAAGGTGGAGCTTAAGTCTGGCGGATATTTGATCTTTGACCAAACTGAAGCCTTGACCACGGTTGATGTGAATACTGGTAGTTTTGTGAGCGGAAAAAACTTATCAGATACCATTTTTAAAACGAATCTTGAAGCAGCACAATCTATCGCTCGCCAGTTACGACTAAGGAATTTGGGCGGTATTATCATCATTGATTTTATTGATATGGATGAAGATACACAACGTGCAGCAGTGTTGGAAGAATTGCAGAAAGCGGTCGGGCGAGATCGATCGCGTACTGGGGTGAATGGATTTACGCCGCTAGGCTTGGTTGAGATGACCCGTAAACGTACGCGAGAGAGTTTAGCGCATGTGCTCTGTGAAACCTGCGCTACTTGCCAAGGGCGGGGCGAGCAGAAAACAGCACAAACTGTTTGTTATGAAATTCTGCGTGAATTGTTACGTGAGGCGCGCCAGTTTAATGCTCGTGAACTGCGCGTGCTGGCAGCACCTAAAGTCATTGATATGCTGCTGGATGAAGAATCACAAAGCTTGGCTAATCTATCAGATTTTATTGGGAAACCAATTTCGTTACAGGTGGAGTCGCAGTATAGCCAAGAGTCATTTGACATTATTTTAATGTAATAGGCTAAGACCGTTAATTGGCTCGTGTGTAAAGGTTTGTGCAAATGCTAGAAAAAAGGCCAAGTAATTTACAAGGTAGATCGTAAATTATTTTCTAAAGGAATCAATATGGTAGAGAGCAATAATTGAGCCGTAATAATAAAAACAAGAGGGCTTAGGTCTATGTTGCCAGCTAGCGGGACAATTTTTCTTAGAATACGCAATATAGGGTTAGTCAGCTTATCTAATATTGGTGCTACCGGTGTATGTGGGTTTATCCAGCTTAAAACGGCCTGAATCAATACGGCATACAAGAAAATGGTGATACTTAGAACGAGTGTGCCGATAAGCGCGAGAGCTAATATAGTGAGCCAGGCGCTGCCATCAGCAATGAGTAACGGGAACCCTCTTAGCCATTCTGTGCAAATGGTGATGCTCAGTTGCGTGAAGTAAGCCAGTAGTAGCGTAGATGCGTCTAGTTTAGATAAGCCCAAATTCCCCAGTAGCGACATGACGCGGCGCATTGGCTTTACAGCAAAATTAGTGAGCGTTACTATTGTTTGCGCAAACTGGTTCTGAAAAGGAACTCTAGTCAGCTGGAAATAAAAGCGCAGTAAAAATGCCAATGTTAATAAATCTAACACCGTTTTTAACAAAAACGAGAGTGCGTTAATGAGCAAGATCATCCCCTAAAGTACGTGATTTATCAGCAGCAGCTTTGGCTGCGCTCATCAGCGCACCCTTAATATTGGCGGCTTCCAGCGCGAGTATGCCTTGTTCTGTTGTGCCGCCTTTGGAGGTAACTTGCATACGTAGCACTTGAATATCGTCATCACTTTGCTTCGCCAGTAAACCAGCCCCGGCAAAGGTCTGTACCGCAAGCATACGCGCATCTTCTGCTGTTAGGCCTAGATTGATTGCCGCCTCTTGTAGTGCTTCAATAAAATAAAAAACATAGGCTGGACCACTGCCTGAGATTGCGGTGACGGCATCCATCTTAGCTTCGTCATCCAGCCAAAGCGTCAGGCCCGCAGCGGCTAATATAGTCGTGGCTTGGTCTCGTTGCTCTTGGGTAACGCTAGGTAGGGCATAAAGTGCTGAAACGCCAGCTTGAATCTGTGCTGGCGTATTTGGCATCACACGCACAATGGCTTGGTAATCACCCAGCCAGCGCGAAATGTCTTTGCTTCTAATGCCTGCAGCAATAGAAATAATAAGCTGCGAATCTAATTTAGACGCGAGTTGCTTACATACTTCTTTCAGTTGCTGGGGTTTAACGGCCAAGATAATGACGTTGTGGAGGGGCTCGGTGTCGTTGTTTTCGACATAAATGCCACGGGTTTGTACATTAAATTCCGCAGCTAATTGCATGCGTTTTTGAGTGTCAGGGTCAATGACGGTAATTGCAGACATGTCAAAGCGATTGTTCTTTAATCCACCGATAATCGCGCGTGCCATGTTGCCGCCACCAATAAAGCTAATGTTCATTCGTTAACAACCTTTAAAATTAATAACTTTTTGCGCTAAAGCTGATGTTCTTTTACCGAATAGTGCCGATCCAATCCTAACAATCGTCGCACCTTGCTCAATGGCAATTTGATAGTCATCCGACATGCCAATGGAGAGGGTGTCCAAGGCAAAGCCTTTTGCTACAAGGGCATCATAACATTCCCGTACTTGTTTGAATTGTATGAGTTGCTTATTATTGTCGCTACTAGGCTCTGGTATAGCCATTAACCCGCGTAACTTTAGCTGGGGAAGCTTAGAGATAGCGGTTGCCAGCGCTTCTAATTCATCGGGTGCAACACCACTTTTACTACTCTCATGACTAATGTTGACTTGAATGCATACTTGCAAAGGCGGCAGATTAGCGGGTCGCGCATCACTCAAACGTTGTGCTACCTTGAGCCGATCTATGCTGTGAACCCAAGCGAAATTCTGTGCAATTAATTGTGTTTTATTGCTTTGTATTGGCCCAATAAAATGCCATTCTATGGCTAAATCAGTCAGCAGGGCTTGTTTATCTAAAGCTTCCTGTAGATAGTTTTCGCCAAACATGATTTGTCCGGCAACGTATGCCTCACGCACCGCAGAGGCTGGTTGCGCCTTACTCACGGCCAGCAAATTTACCTGTTGTGGATAATGGCCGACGGCCTTCACGGATTCAATGATTGCTAGAATATCTTGCAAGCGATTGCTAATTATGGTCATAATTGACTAAACTTAATTTAACATGTTGAATGAACGTGCAGTATTGAATAGAGTGTCGGAATAGCAGTTAAGCTACATCGCAATAAATTATAACAGGAGCAGGTTGTGGATATTTCAGATTTATTGGCGTTTTCAGTTAAAAATAAAGCTTCAGACTTACATCTTTCTGCGGGTTTGCCACCGATGATTCGTGTGCATGGCGATATTCGTAAAATTAACGTGCCGGCCTTAAGTCATAGCGAAGTACACGATATGGTGTATGACATTATGAGTGATGGTCAGCGTAAGGTGTATGAAGAAGCTTTAGAGTGCGACTTTTCCTTTGAAATTCCAAATTTGGCGCGTTTTCGGGTTAATGCATTTAATCATCAACGTGGTTCTGGCGCGGTATTTCGTACTATTCCGTCGAAAATACTGTCGTTGGAGCAATTAAATTGCCCTGCGATTTTTAAAGATATTGCCGATACCCCGCGTGGGCTTTGCTTAGTTACAGGGCCAACTGGTTCAGGAAAATCAACCACACTTGCGGCGATGATTGATTACATTAACGATAAAGAATTCGGCCATATTTTAACCGTAGAAGATCCTATTGAATTTGTACATACTTCAAAAAAATGCTTAATTAATCAGCGTGAAGTGGGGCCGCATACGCTTTCATTTAATAATGCATTGCGTTCAGCACTGCGTGAAGACCCTGATGTCATTTTAGTCGGTGAGCTCCGCGACTTAGAGACTATACGCCTTGCATTAACGGCGGCGGAAACTGGCCATATGGTGTTTGGTACCTTGCACACCAGTTCTGCGGCTAAAACAATCGATCGTATTATTGATGTGTTTCCAGCCGCTGAAAAAGAAATGGTGAGGTCTATGCTATCGGAATCTTTGCGTGCAGTTATTTCGCAAACATTATGCAAAACTAAAGATGAGCAAGGGCGTGTTGCAGCGCATGAAATCATGATAGGTACGCCTGCGATTCGAAACTTGATTCGTGAAGCTAAAATACCGCAAATGTATTCGGCGATTCAAACAGGGGCAGGTGTAGGTATGCAGACGCTAGATCAGGATTTACAAGATTTAGTTAAACGTAACATCATTTCTTTGAATGAAGCGCGAAGTAAAGCGGCAAATAGAGATTCCTTCGTGGGGTAGTTTTGGGCTATTAACTCTCGCGTTATATTTAAGTGAAAATGATAGTTTCCTAGTTAGTTCTCATCCATAAACACCATAAATTATCACTGGCGATCAATTAGCATGCTCTTATGATGCGAGTTTGCTTGCCCATTCTGGTTAAAATCAGCTCAACTTGGCTGCATTTAAGCAAGCAAGCGGCTTCTCAAT
>CAINBI010000011.1 GCA_903846555.1 uncultured Pseudomonadota bacterium | reverse complement strand
GACCGTGGTGTTACCCTTCCTTTGGCAGGAAGTGATTATCAGCAATTCGGTTTTACGGAAGTTCAGGATAGGTGCCTACTTGCTCAAGAGCGCCACAAGAAACGCTGGCAGCGCCGTCAAGCACGTAGAGTGTTGGGTTCGAGTGGTTGGCTCAAAGCAAAGCGCCGTGTAGCGAGTTACCAGCGTTACGGTGCTGATGTGCGCCGAGATGTGGCACACAAAACCAGTCATGCGCTTTCTACTAATCCGCGTTACAAGCTATATGTGTTCGAGGCACTTAAAGTCAAAAATATGACTAAAAAACCCAAGCCTAAACAGGACGCTCAAGGCAAATACATTCGTAATGGCGCAGCCGCCAAGTCGGGTCTTAATAAGTCGATTCTGGCGTCTACGTGGGGACAAACAAAAACCTATTTGCAGTACAAAGCCCGTCGTCAGGGCAAGTTGGTTATCGAAGTTTCACCATTCTACTCTTCGCAGGAATGTGCCGCGTGCGGTCACGTTCACCAAGACAATCGGGTATCACAAGCCGAATTCGTCTGCCTAAGCTGCGGAAACACTGACCATGCTGACCACAATGCAGCGAAAGTGATTGCGATGCGTGGTGTTCAGCAATTGCTGGCTGGTAAGTGTATTCAGAAAGAAAAGAAACGGTGCAGGATTACTCGTAGTAAAGTAGGAGCGGAAGGCTCCAAACTGGTTGCAGAAATGCAATCTACGCTAAGTGAGACCGAGGTAAGTCGCATGGGTGGCAACACTCCTACGCTCTGGTCGTTGACCTTAGAAACCCCCGCTACAACACCTGTATTTGGCGTTTAGCGGTGGGAGACTTCATTTAAAGTCATTACGCAGCCACTTGGATTGGATGAATCTCGTGCTCAATTTTCTTACCCACCTCCAATTCGGTCTGTTTAAGATCAAAACTTGTTTGGAGGTTAAGCCAGAACTGTGGGGTAGTGCTGAAGAAACGCGCGAGCCGGAGGGCCGTATCGGTACTCACACCACGGCGCTCACGGACGACTTCATTAATCCGTGGCGCGGGAACACGAAGCGCCATCGAGAGCGCGTTTGCGCTCATCCCAAGCGGCTCAAGGTACTCCTCCCTAAGAATCTCGCCGGGGTGTATTGGTCTCATCTTATTTTTAATCATTTATTGCTCCTTAGTGGTAATCCACAATCTCAACGTTTTCGGGGCCATTAATGCCCCAGACAAAGCAAACACGCCATTGGTCATTCACTCGAATACTGTATTGGCCAGAACGATTGCCGGCTAGCTGCTCTAATCGATTTCCAGGTGGAGACTTTAGGTCCCTTAACTCAACGGCATCGTCAAGCATCTGGAGCTTGCGTTCTGCAACGGCCCTAATACTATTAAATCCATTAGCAGAAAGTCCTTCATAAATAAATCTTGTTTCTTTACAACGAAATGATTGGATAGCCATATGAGTAATGTATAACGTTAAACGTTAAACGTCAACAGTTAGGTTTATATACGGCTTTAGCTTCCCTAGTTTGGCAAACGGCATTAGCGTTCGTAATTTGAAGTTTCCTAGCATTCTGTCAGGTTGATACGCCGCCAACAAGTCTTTGTGTAAATACATTTACCACTTTAGTCATTTCGCTAATCCATTAACTTCACTTAAGATTTTGCTGCTACATTGAAGTCATGATATATGGGTTCAATCTCTCGATAATTCATTCTAAAGTGAAGCGTGCCGGATTTGTAGCGATTGCTGTCCTGTGAAGATTTCTTTGAATATCATTAAGCATCTACTTTGGTGAGTGATAAACAAATTGACCATTTGACATCGGTTCTCTTGCTGGGCATTATCTATTTTTTAAAATTGAAAAGACCTTGTAATGCTCACTTGCTTCAAAGCCTACGATATCCGCGGAAAACTCGGAGTCGAACTGAACGAGGATATCGCCTACCGCATTGGTCGGGCTTATGCCGTTTATTTGCAACCTGAATCAGTGGTCATCGGTGCGGATATACGCCATAGCAGTGAGCCCTTGAAAATGGCGCTTGCCCGTGGGTTGATGGATGAAGGTGTTAATGTTATTGACATTGGTTTGGCGGGGACTGAAGAGGTGTATTTCGCGACCTTTCATCTTGAGGTGGATGGCGGTATCGAAGTGACCGCCAGTCATAATCCGATGGATTATAACGGCATGAAATTGGTCAGAGTAGGCGCAAGACCGATTAGCGGTGACACTGGCCTACATGAGATACAAAAGCTTGCCGAAGCTAATCAGTTCTCAGATGCCAAACCACGCGGAACGTTGATCAAGCAAAATGTTTTACCGGCGTTCATTGAACACTTGCTTACTTATATCGATGTAGATAAATTGCGCCCGCTTAAGCTGGTAGTCAATGCCGGCAATGGTGCGGCAGGGCATGTGATTGATGCCTTAGAGCAGGCGCTGCAGCAACGAAAAATTCCGGTTAGTTTCATTAAAATACATCATGAGCCAGACGGTAGCTTCCCTAATGGAATCCCGAATCCGCTATTGCCAGAGAATAGAGCGGCGACAGCAGAGGCTGTGCTGGCGCATCAAGCAGATATGGGCATTGCTTGGGATGGTGATTTTGATCGCTGCTTTTTATTTGATGAACACGGCATATTCATTGAGGGTTATTACATCGTAGGTTTGCTGGCGGCGGCATTTTTAGCCAAGTACCCTCATGAAAATATCATCCATGATCCACGCTTGGTTTGGAATACGCAAGATATTGTAGCCAAGTCTGGTGGTTATGCCATTATGAGCAAAACCGGCCATGCCTTCATCAAAGAGCGCATGCGTTTAGAGAATGCCATTTACGGTGGTGAAATGAGTGCGCATCATTATTTTAGGGATTTTGCCTACTGCGATAGCGGCATGATTCCTTGGCTGCTGGTTTGTGAATTATTGAGTCAATCTGGCCAATCATTATCTGCGCTAGTGGCGGAGCGTATCGCCTTATTTCCGTGTAGCGGTGAGCTCAACTTTAAAGTGGAGAATGTTACTGACGCCATAAGGCACATTCAGCAACACTTTATGTCGGAATCGCCCAGCATCGATGAAACCGATGGTTTAAGTATGACTTTCACTGAATGGCGATTCAATCTGCGTGGTTCCAATACCGAGCCGTTGCTGCGATTAAATGTAGAGTCGCGTGCTGATGCTCAATTGGTTCAGCAAAAAGTGGATGAGATCTCAATCCTGATCGGCAGCTTGTAATGGGAGGTTATTCCGAGATTGTACTAACGGAAAGGGTTGCGTAGTGATGCGATTTTTTGGTAGACTCATGTTCAATAGATGAACGCACTAAGATAACCATCCTAATGACCATCCAATAAATGCTAACTGATGAATACCGATACAAGATTCTGAAGCTGCTTGAAGCACAGCCGGAGATTAGTCAGCGCGAATTGGCTAAGAGCTTAGGCGTGAGTCTCGGTAAGGCAAATTTTTGTCTGAAGGCGTTGGTTGATATTGGATTGATTAAAGCGAGTAATTTCCGCAATAGCCAGAATAAATTAGCCTATATGTATTTGCTGACGCCGAGTGGCATTGAAGCAAAGTCAAGTATCACGCTACGTTTCTTAAAGGCAAAGATGCAGGAATATGAACTACTGCAAACGGAAATCAGTGCATTGATGCAGGAAGCAAACACCGAGTTAGTTTCAAATCAAAAGTCTGTGACGAGCATATCGCCAACTTTAGCCACTGGAGTAATTAGTCTTGAATAATCGCTATGCAGTCATTCTTTGTGGCGGTTCTGGTACTAGGTTGTGGCCGTTATCGCGCACGCTACGGCCCAAGCAGCTTCTGGCACTGAATGGTGAGCAAACCTTACTTCAGCAAACGGCTCAACGTTTAACGCAGCATATAGATCCAACGCACTTATTCACCGTTACCCATGAAGATCATAAGTTTGAAGTAAAAGGCCAGTTGGCTGAGCTTTTTCCACAAGCCGTTGCCAATGTGCTGGCTGAACCAAGTGCCAGAAATACCTTACCTGCCATTGCGTGGGCAACTTATCAAATCTACCAACAAGACCAGTCAGCGTTGATTGGCGTATTTGCTTCTGATCATTCTATTGATAATGAAGATGCTTTTTTAAGTGCGTGGCAAACCGCAGAGCAGGTGGCCGAACAAGATTATTTGGTGCTGCTTGGTATTAAACCGCATGAGCCTGCAACTGGCTACGGTTATATTAAACCTAGTGAGCAATTGCCGTTCGAAGGTGATTTAGCAGTGCACCAAGTCGCGCAGTTTGTCGAAAAACCAGATATTGAAAATGCACAACAATTTGTGCGTGATCGCTACTTATGGAATAGCGGCATGTTTGTGTTCAAAGCCAGTACTTTTATGCAGATGCTAGAGCAGTATCAGCCAGCAATCTATCAACAAGTTCTCGAAATTAATCCAGCTAATTTGGTTGAGAGTTATGCCAAGTTTCCAAGTTTATCCATGGATTACGGCTTGGCAGAAGTGTTGGCCAAACAAGCTGAAAAAATTGCCGTAGTACCAGTCGACATGGCTTGGAGCGACTTAGGTAGCTGGGACTCTATTTATGCACGCCATGAAAAAGATGCGCATAACAACGTCACCCATGGCGAAGTGGTTAACTTGGATACGAAAAACAGCTTGATCTGGACAGAAACAGGTTTGGTTGCCACTTTAGGCCTCAATAATGTGGTTGTGATACAAACCGCAGATGCAACCTTAATTTGCGATAGAAGTCGTGCCGAAGATATTAAAGCCTTGGTTGCTGAGGTGAAAGCAATCAGGCCGGCACTCACCGAGATACACCAAACGGTCTATAGGCCATGGGGTAGCTACACGGTATTAGAAGAACGCGCTAATTTTAAGATAAAACGCATCGTCGTTAATCCCGGTGCGAAACTTTCGATGCAGATGCATAAACATCGCTCCGAACATTGGGTGGTGGTGTCAGGTGTTGCTACAATCAGCAATAATGACATTGAATACATATTACAAGAAAATCAGTCCACGTATATACCGCAAACGCACAGACATCGCTTGGCTAACAATACCAGTGAACCTTTAAGTATTATTGAAGTACAATGCGGCGAATATGTGGGTGAAGATGATATTGTTAGGTTTGATGATCACTATGGAAGGTTAACCAATCAATGAGTAAAGATACCAAGAAAGTTGCATTAATTACTGGCGTTACCGGTCAGGATGGGGCTTACTTAGCCGAGTTCTTATTGGGCAAGGGCTATATCGTGCATGGTGTAAAACGCCGCGCCTCCTTGTTCAATACCGATCGTATCGATCACCTGTACCAAGACCCGCATGTCGATAACAAAAACTTCGTGTTGCACTACGGCGACCTCACAGACTCAACTAATCTAATTCGCATCATCCAGCAAACACAACCGGATGAAATCTATAACCTAGCGGCTATGAGCCAAGTGGCTGTGAGTTTTGAAACTCCAGAATATACGGCTAATGCCGATGGTATCGGTACCTTACGTATCTTGGAAGCTATCCGTATACTCGGCCTAGAAAAGAAGACCAAGTTTTATCAGGCTTCAACTTCAGAGCTGTATGGCTTAGTGCAAGAAACACCACAAAAAGAAACTACGCCATTTTACCCACGTAGCCCATATGCCGTCGCTAAGCTTTATGCGTATTGGATCACAGTGAATTACCGTGAAGCTTATGGTATTTATGCTTGTAACGGCATATTGTTTAACCATGAGTCACCCGTTCGCGGAGAGACTTTTGTCACGCGTAAAATTACACGTGCACTAGCCCGTATTAACCTAGGCTTACAAGATTGCTTATACTTAGGTAACTTAGATGCTTTACGTGATTGGGGCCATGCTAAAGACTACGTGGAGATGCAATGGCTGATGCTACAACAAGAAGTGGCTGAAGACTTTGTGATTGCAACTGGTGTGCAATACAGTGTGCGCGATTTCGTCAATGCTGCCGCTAAAGAGTTGGATATGCAAATTACCTGGCAAGGCACGGGTATTGAAGAAAAGGGCTATTGGCAAGATAAATGCATTGTGCAAGTCGATGCCCGATACTTCAGGCCGACCGAAGTAGAAACGTTGTTGGGTGATCCCACTAAAGCCAAAGAGAAACTTGGCTGGACACCAAAAATCACCTTTCATGAACTGGTGGCAGAAATGGTGCGTGAGGATTACAAATCAGCCCAACGCGATGAGCTGGTGAAGAAACATGGTTATCAAGCGATGGATTATCACGAATAATGATGAATAAAAATGCTAAGATTTATGTAGCTGGTCACCGAGGGTTAGTCGGCTCGGCTTTAATGCGTCAATTGCAAGCGCAAGGCTACACCAACGTCCTTACCCGCACCCATGCCGAACTTGATTTAACCAATCAACAATTGGTTGCTGATTTTTTTGCATCTGAAAAACCGGAATACGTAATTTTAGCAGCCGCAAAGGTGGGGGGCATTCATGCCAACAACATCTACCCAGCAGAGTTTATTCAAGAAAATCTAGCCATACAAAGCAATGTGATTCATCAGTCGTATGTAGTTGGCGTTAAACGACTATTGTTTCTAGGCTCTAGTTGTATTTATCCGCGTGATTGCCCACAGCCGATTAAAGAAGAATACCTGCTTAGCGGCCCGTTAGAACCTACCAATCGACCTTATGCTTTGGCTAAGATCGCCGGTATTGAAATGTGCTGGAGCTATAATCGTCAGCATGGCACGCAATACCTAGCCGCCATGCCTACTAATCTCTATGGGCCAGGCGATAACTATCACCCTGAAAATAGCCATGTGATTCCGGCCATGATTCGTAAGTTTCATGAAGCCAAGGTGAACAATCAAGACAAGGTCACCATTTGGGGGACAGGCACACCAAAGCGTGAATTCTTGTACAGTGACGATATGGCAGAAGCCTGTGTGTTTGTGATGAATTTGTCGGATGAAGTATTTAAGCCGTTGTTAGCCGCAGATCGAAACGATGGCTTGCCGCCATTGCTTAACTTGGGTAGCGGTAGTGATTTAACCATTGCAGAACTGGCTAATTTAATCAAAGAAGTGGTGGGTTTTACAGGTGATATTGTATTAGACAGCACCAAGCCAGATGGCACTATGCGTAAGTTGATGGATTCTGGTCGATTGAATCAATTGGGCTGGAATGTAAAAATGCAGTTAAAAGATGGGCTGACTAGTGCTTATCAAGATTTTAAGAATTTTAATGATTAGTTTGAAACAAAGGTTAGTATGAAAATAGCAATTGCCGGTACTGGTTATGTAGGCCTTTCAAATGCAGTGCTACTGGCTCAGCATAATGAAGTGGTCGCTCTAGATATTATTGCTGAAAAAGTAGAAATGCTTAATCGTAAGCAATCACCCATTGAAGATGCTGAAATTGAGGAATATCTAAACCATAAAGCCCTTAATCTTCGGACCACGCTCAATAAGCAAGAAGCTTATGAAGGCGCAGATTACGTGATTATTGCCACCCCAACTGACTATGATGCTGAAACCAACTACTTTAATACGCGCTCAATTGAGTCTGTTATTCAAGATGTAATCGCCATTAATCCACAAGCAGTAATGGTGATTAAATCTACGGTGCCAGTCGGCTATACCAATAAAATACGCGCTCAATTTAACTGCAATAACATTATATTTTCACCAGAGTTTCTGCGTGAAGGCAAGGCGCTATACGACAATCTACACCCATCCCGGATAGTGATTGGTGAGCGCTCAACCCGTGCTGAAGTATTTGCAAATTTACTGCAGCAGGGCGCCGTTAAGCAAAATATTGAAGTGTTGTTTACCGATAGCACAGAGGCTGAAGCGGTAAAGTTATTTGCCAATACTTACCTAGCCATGCGCGTAGCTTTTTTTAATGAACTTGATACCTACGCTGCCACACACGGTTTAGATACCAAACAAATTATTCAGGGCGTTAGTTTAGACCCACGCATCGGCGACCACTATAACAACCCTTCGTTTGGCTACGGTGGTTACTGCTTGCCTAAGGATACTAAGCAGTTGCTCGCAAACTATAGCGATGTGCCGCAAAATCTTATTCATGCCATTGTTGAGGCTAACACCACCCGCAAAGACTTTATTGCTGAAAGCATCCTCAAGCGCAATCCCAAAGTCGTAGGCATTCACCGCCTCATCATGAAAGCCGGTTCAGATAACTTTCGTGCCTCTAGCATTCAAGGCATTATGAAGCGTATTAAAGCCAAAGGTATAGAGGTCATTGTGTATGAGCCGGCACTTAAAAAGACCGAGTTTTTTAACTCAAGAGTGGTGAATGACTTAACGCAATTTAAGCAGGAAGCGGATGTGATCGTTGCTAATCGCATCACAGATGATATTCGTGATGTGGAAGATAAAGTTTATAGTCGCGATTTGTTTGGTCTGGACTAACATATTTTGAGCCTAATTAAATTAGTTGAAACTAAGCAAGTTCGCTTGGAATGAGATCAAGAGGCTGTAGGGAATGAAATCGTGACAAATTGTCACGACTTTAAAATGCAAGTGCTAGACGGAAAAGTGCGCCTCACTTACGTAGCAGATACTGAGCAGTTTTTGTGTGTTATTAATCTATACCATCCTCTAACGCTGAATCTTTCAAACAATGGCTTGCACGGGTTGGATATTGACGTATTAAATAAATGGATGATCCAGAACTCGCGTTGGATCTCGTTATGGAGATTTAACTAAAAAATGGCTACACCAAAGATTGGATTAACAATCGGTTAAAAAGTATAGAGGTTCGTAAAGTGTTAACCGATGAGCGGGAAGCACGCGGCATGCAAAATGGGTAAGGATTCGCAATTTTGACCGACGAAATCACTAAGGATTGGAGCTGATTGATTACGCGCTAATATAAGCAGATTAAAGGGTTGGGAAAGTAAGGTCTGAGTTTAACAAAGTATTTTTACCAGATTTAACACAGTGGATAAAGAGCCATGATTAATATCATTTAATGCGGTGGCACTGGCACGCGCTTTTGAACACTAAGCCGAACGGTAATCTAGTTTATCTATCATTACTAGCAACGAAGTAATCTACCCAAAAGAAGCATCAAGAAAACATATGAAAAAGAGAATGTAAAATTAGCTATGACACAAAACAATTAAGCATCAAAAATTCAAAATGAAAAAAAAAATAAAGTCTCTTCAAAGCAATCAAGGCTTCATGAAGTATTTTAAAAATACTTCATGGCTTTTTGGCGAAAGGATTCTCCGAATGGTTGTGGGGCTTTTTGTCGGCGTGTGGGTAGCTCGTTATCTTGGTCCTGAGCAGTTTGGGTTATTTAGTTATGCTCAAAGTTTTGTGGGGCTTTTTACAGTTATTGCCACGCTTGGACTCGATGGCATTGTAGTGCGTGAGCTTGTTAAAGATGAAACACGAAGAGATGAACTCATAGGCACAGCGTTTTGGCTAAAACTAATGGGGGCGGTTGGCGTACTTGTAACTTTAGCTGTAGCGGTAGACTTCACTTCAAACGACACGCATACAAATGTTCTCATATTTATCATCGCAAGTGCTACAGTCTTTCAAAGCTTCAATGTCGTAGATTTTTACTTTCAAAGCAAAGTCTTGAGTCGCTTCGTAGTCTTTGCAAACCTCATAAGTCTTTTTGTCAGCTCACTGGTGAAAATCGGGCTCATCCTAAATGAAGCACCACTCATAGCCTTCGCATGGGTCACACTTTTTGACAGTTTTGTGTTGGCGTGTGGATTGATTTATTTTTACATTAAAAACAATGCAAAATTGTCCGAAGGTGATGCTATTGGTTGCAACATTAAACATTTAACATTCAACAAATCAACGGCAGTTAATTTACTGCGTGACTCTTGGCCTTTAATTTTGGTTGGAATGGCTTCTATGATAAATATGAGAATGGATCAAGTAATGCTTGGTAATATGGTCAGCTATGAAGTTGTTGGAAACTATGCCGCTGCTGTTAGGATTGCTGAGATTTGGTTAATTTTGCCTATAATTATTGGTCAGTCAGTTTTTCCTGCAATAATTTCAGCTCACAAACATAGCATGGAGCTCTATAAAAAAAGAGTGTTTAGTACAGTTAAGTATATGAGTTTATTTGCGATACCGTTTGCGATAATAATTTCATTGCTATCGGACTATATAGTTAGCATATTGTATGGCGGTCAATTTAAAGATGCGGGTCTTTATTTATCTTTATATATTTGGACAGGATTACCACTTGTTGTTTTATTTGTTCTGAATCAAGTAGTAATAATAGAGAAATTGACGCATTTAACAATGTACATCACAGTTTTTGCAGTGGTAACTAATATTGCATTGAATTTAATATTGATCCCATTACATCAAGGAGTAGGGGCAATGATAGCAACGCTTACCGTAGTCTATTTTTCCCAAATAATTACACTAATAATTATCTATAATAAAACCAAAATATTCAAATAAAGGATTAACCATGAGCAGTATTAATAAAATTGCAAAGAAATTGATTGGTGTCATCGAACGCTTTACAAATACAACCATTACAGTCACAAATAAACCGCGAATTACAATTAAAGGAAATCCTAACGCAGTGAGTGATGGCACTTCTATGCAGACATATGTAGATTTGGTAGGAAAATTTTGTACTTATACTCCTGAGAATATATTTGAAATTGGTGCGAATTATGCTCAAGATGCAGAATTTTTAAGACAACGATTTAATATTAATGAAAAAAATGTTTATGTCTTTGAACCGCATCCTCAAATATTTGCAGAGATGAAAAATATGTATCAGTTCAATGCCTATGATTTAGCAGTATCTAATGAAAATGGAAGAGCAAAATTTAATGCGATAGATGTTACCCACAACGAATATAAGAATAGTGGAATTTCTTCTTTACGAGAGGGTTTGGCAACCGATAAGAAAAACTTTATTAGTGTTGATGTAGAGATGATTAGGATGGATGATTTTATGCTGAAAAATGGCATAAAAAAAATTGACTTTTTAAAACTTGATGTTGAAGGAATGAATTACGAAGTATTGGAAGGATTCGGGAAATTATTACCTCAAGTCAAAGCGATTCAAACTGAAGGCGAGTACAAACAATACTGGGAAGGGCAGAAAGTTTACAAAGAAATGGAAGACCTTCTTGTTACAAATGGGTTTAGACTTGTTTCGTTCATACTCTCTAATGATGGTATTCAATCAGATTCATTTTGGATACAAGAAAAATATCTTAAACAAGCTATCTGAGAAAAATTAATGAAAAAAAACAGAGCTATCGTATTTACTATTTCAAAAGATTTAGCTTTTAGTGTTGCATGCGTTATGATGGATATTAAAAAATTGTGTCCTGCAATAGCTGATGAAATCGTGATATTGCACGATGGAATCAGCAAAAAAGACCAAATTCTTTTAAAGTCTATCCTGCCAACAAGATTTATTGTTTATGATTTTCCGTTCGACATTTCATTGATTCCTATAAATATACTCAATTATTTTACGAAGATGGTATTTGCTAAATTTGAATGTCTTAAACTTCTTGATGAATATAAAAATGTTTTATTAACAGATTCAGATGTTGTTTTCCAAAGAGATATTTCAGAACTGTTCGAATATTGTAATTCGGGTTTTAAAATTTTGTTGGGTGGGAATAATGTCGGTAGCCAATTTCATTATCCAATTGATGAATATGATATGAATATTGAATGTACAGCATCAGGAATTTTTGTTTTACAAGATCACCTAAAAGATTATAAAAAATTGTATGATTTTTGTTATAAAAGCTTACTAAAATATTCAGATAAGGTGTATTTACCTGAGCAGGCTATTTTTGACATTATGATTCAAGAGTTTGATATCGATATATGTCCTATAGATGCAAAAGTCTACTCAGCACATCCAACAGATACCATAAAAGCTGTAAATGCAAAAATAATTCATGCATATGGGCAACCTAAATTTTGGAATGGAATCCAAAATGATCAGTGGAACAAAAACTACCAAACTTGGATAGAAATGGGTGGAAGTAAGTATAGAAAAAAAACGATATTATCGAGGGTTTATGTAAAGTTAAAAAATTTTTTAAAATTATGATTACCTATATTAAATACCTATTAGAAAGAATACAAAATAGAAAAAAGTATCGCTACTTTCTAAAAAAATGGATTCGTATAAATAGTAACAACTTTGTCATTCCTAAGAATATTATTGATCTTAGTCGAGTGAGTATTGGATCTTATTCATATGGTTCCTTGGAATTGATTGCTTATAATAAAAAGAATCAAAATGACATTCTAAAAATTGGGAATTTTGTATCTATTTCGACCGATGTTAAATTTTATTTGGATGAACATCATCAATCAAAAACATTTACAACTTTCCCACTAAAGTCAATATTTTATGGCATTCAAAGTCCTGATGACGCCGTGTCAAAAGGCTCTATTATTATTGATGATGAGGTATGGATTGGCGCTAACTCTACTATTATGTCTGGCGTGCACATAGGTAGGGGCGCTATAGTAGCAATGGGTTCGGTTGTGGTTTCTGATGTCCCACCTTATTCAATTGTTGGGGGTGTCCCATCAAAAATTATAAAGATGCGATTTGATTTGGATTTAATTGATAGGCTTATGACTATTAAATTGATAGATATACCAAAAAATGTTATTAAAAACAACATGGAGATATTTTACAAAAATATAGATTTAGAAGTCATTCAAGAACTAGAAGAAATCCTAAAGCAGGACGAGATTAAAAATGGAACAAGTAAAAAGTAGATCTTATATTTATCAAATCGAGCTGAATGGTAATCAAACAAATGATGCTCGTATTATAGCCAGCACATTTATTGATAAGGGTTCGAAAGTTTTGGATGTTGGTTCCGCATGTGGCGATTTCGGGCAATATTTAATAAGTGACAAGGATTGTACTGTTTATGGAATGGAGTATGACCCAGAGAGCATACAAGTTGCACTAGCTAAAAATGTTTTCAAAAAAATTCATCAAGTCGATTTAAATACACACCAAGCAAATGATTATCCAGAATATATTGGCCAATTTGATTGTATTACGCTTTTGGATGTTCTTGAGCATACGATGAATCCGGAAAAAAATATGCTGCAGATAAAGCCTTACCTTAAAGAAGGAGGACATTTTGTTATTTCCTTACCAAATGTATCTTTTGGGGATGTAAAAATATCCATTTTAAACGATGATTTTGAATACACTGATGTTGGTATTCTTGATAGGACGCATTTGCGTTTTTTTACTTATAGGACAATTGCTCACTTTTTTACTGACTTAGGGTTTGAAATATTAGACTGCAATGTCCGAGTTTCAGATTTCACATTTCCTATGAAAAATCTACCTAGAAGCACTAAGAGTTACATTAGTAATAACCCTCATTCCTTTGTTTTTCAATATGTTCTAAAGTTAAAATCTACATATAAAACTGATGATCTTTTGAATAAAAATTTAAATAAAATTGATATTAAGTTTGCTGCAATAAGAAAAAGTTTAAAACAAATTAGAAAATATAAACTTCTGAATAAGATTTTGCCTGTAGGGTCAAAAAGAAGAGTTATAGTCAAGTCAATGTATACTAAGTTAAAAGGATGCGTTAGGTGAGTTATAAATATTCCATAATTTTGCCTTCACGAAATGGTGGTAAGTATTTAGAGGCATGTATCGACACCATAATTTGTCAAGATTCTAATGATTATGAATTAATTATAAGTGATGATCACTCGACTGATGGTACAAAAGAATACTTAAAGCGTTTTGCTTCGCACCCAAATGTTAAGCTTATCGAACCAAAAGAAGAGTTAAGTATGACCGAACATTGGGAATGGGCTTTATCACATGCTACTGGAAGTTGGCAAATGTTTGTAGGTCAAGACGATGGATTGCAACCATATTTTTTTCGACTTGCAGATAAACTTACAAAAATCGCTGAAGAAAAAAAAATACGAACTATTATGTCATCTCGGGCATATTATTTTTGGCAAGGTTGCGAGCCGGTTTATGGGGATATTGCTGTAGGTTTTTCAGCAATGGATAAAATCAAGGTACATAGTAGCTTCTACGAAGCAACCAAGGCTTTGCTTGGCATGCAAACTTATTTTGAACTTCCTGAAATGTATACGACATCATTATTTCACAAGTCAATTTTAGATGAGGCAAAAGAAAAGCAAAATGGTAAAGTCTTGACATGTCATCCTCAAGATGCAAATTTAGGTGTAATTGCATGTAGTCTAGAAAAAAACTATCTAAAGTCGTATATTCCACTTGGATGGGTGGGTTCGTCACCTAAAAGTGCAGGAATGGCTCTTGGTTCCCAAAATAAAGGCTTTCGAAACGAAGATGCGGAAATTTTAAAAAAATTAGAACAAGAATATATAGAGAAGATTAAAAAAAGCAAATTAAAATACAATAAATTGGCAGGGGATTTTTCATTTGGTGACTTATCACTTTACTTTTGGCAAGCATTTTTAGAGACACCATTATTAAGAGCAAAAAAAATAAATAAATTTTTGGTTTCTCGGCCATTTAAATATATCTTTTTTAGCACTTTACTTACAAGATTGTGGATAGGAAAAGACCATTTATCAAAGAAAGAACAATTTAATGAAATTGTTAAAATAAACGAATGTTCTTTACTTCTAATTCAATTTATAACTATTCTATTTATTTTTTTAGTTTTGATTTACAAAAGTATAAATTTAGCTTTTAGAGTTGTGAGAAAATTATATAGAACTTTTTCAAGCTCAACGATTCATGTATATTTTAATAGAAGTGATAACCAAAATTTGACTATACAAGAAGCCTCTGAAATGGTTTTTAAAAAAATTAATATAAATGATTAAGCTGTACTTACTCATGGTAACTACCATAAACACTTGCCATTACAGACCTCCATATTTTAACGAATACTTAATTAATGGTGTTGCGCTTACAGGTTGATTATAAGCAATGATTCTAGTGTTTTTGTTATAATGAAGAGCGCTTTATTAAAGCGTCTAAAACAAATGGTTTGATTATAGGGATTTCTTGAGTTAAATTATGAAACGTACTCTTATTACTGGCGGCGCTGGCTTCCTTGGCTCCCACCTCTGCGACCGTTTAATTAAAGATGGCCATGATGTTTTATGTGTTGACAACTTTTTTACAGGCAGTAAACAAAACATTGCGCACCTCATTGGCAACCCAAATTTTGAATTAATGCGTCATGATGTGACTTATCCGCTGTCTGTAGAAGTGGATCAAATATTCAACTTAGCATGCCCGGCGTCACCTATTCATTATCAGCTAGACCCTGTGCAAACTACCAAAACCAGTGTGCATGGTGCCATTAATATGCTTGATCTTGCTTTACGGTTAAAAGCAAGGGTATTTCAAGCCTCTACCTCTGAGGTGTATGGAGACCCTGAGCAACATCCACAGCAAGAAAGTTATTGGGGTAGAGTGAACCCGATAGGGCCAAGATCTTGTTATGACGAAGGCAAGCGCTGTGCAGAAACCTTGTATTTTGATTATCACCGTCAGTACAATTTGGACATTAAAGTAGTGCGTATATTTAACACCTATGGCCCACGCATGCACCCGAATGATGGACGAGTAGTAAGCAACTTTATTGTGCAAGCATTAAAAGGCGAAGATATTACGATGTATGGTACTGGTTGCCAAACACGTAGTTTTTGTTATGTGGATGATTTAATAGAAGGTTTTGTTCGCATGATGGCGACAGAAAAAGGCGTAACAGGGCCAATTAATCTAGGTAACCCTGGTGAATTTACCATGCTGGAATTAGCCGAAAAAATCATTCAATTAACTGGTAGTAAATCTAAGCTAGTGTTTATGCCATTACCAACCGATGACCCAAAACAAAGGCAGCCTGACATTACTTTGGCTAAAGAAAATTTAGGCTGGCAGCCTAAAGTGAATTTGGAAGATGGGCTTAAAGAAACTATTGCGTATTTTAAAAAGCTGTTAGCTGTATAATTTTATTTGACAGTCACCGCTTAATGATTACCTTGAAGTAGGAGTGCTCGTATTATGAAAACCGCCGATAGAATATTAGAAGAAACACAAAATATGCCAGAACCATTGTTGGCAGAATTATTAGACTTTACTTTGTTTTTAAAACAAAAGTACACGCAAGCACCATCATTGGGAGCATCAGCCCAGTTATTAAATGATTTGCGTGGAGGGTTAGAAAACTCAGTCACGTTTGCTGATAATGCTCTAGCTATTCAAAAGAAATTGCGCGATGAGTGGCATTAAATACATTTTAGATACCAATTTTATTATCAGCATAATGAAGTCGGATGCGAGTACTTTAGCGATGATTAATGAGCTTAATATATTGGCATCAGAGTGTGCTTGCAGTGTTATTACGCGTATTGAGTTGCTGGGTTTTAATGGCATTACACTAAATGAAGAAGTCCTAATTCGACAAAAACTAAGCGCGTTTACCTGCATCGCACTAGATGGTAATGTTGAAAGTATGACCATAGCGTTGCGAAAAATACGAAAAATTAAGCTACCCGATGCGGTAATCGCTGCAACAACCATTGTAAATAATGCTCAATTACTTACTTTAGATGCTCAACTTATTTCAGTCGTTAATAGTTTTCAATCTTTAGCGCACTGATGCTGTTTAAGCAATATTGCCTTAAATAGTTATCAATTTTAAAAAGTTACTCAATGTCTGATTTTAAATTAACAACCCCCGTAGCATTCATCATATTTAACCGCCCAGACACCACAGCGCGAGTTTTTGCCGAAATTGCCAAAGCCAAACCACCCAAATTGCTTGTTGTAGCTGATGGCGCAAGGACCAATAAAATAGGCGAAGCCGAAAAAGTAGCTGCCACACGCGCCATTATTCAGCGTGTAGATTGGGATTGCGAAGTGCTCACCAATTTTTCCGAGGTAAATCTAGGCTGTAAAGTAAGGGTTTCTAGTGGCATTGATTGGGTGTTTGAACAGGTGGAGGAGGCGATTATTCTTGAAGATGATTGTTTGCCAGACCCAACGTTTTTTAGGTTTTGCCAAGAGATGCTTGAGCGCTATAGGCATGATGAGCGCATTGGAATGATTAGTGGAGATAACTTTCAGTTTGGCCAAACGCGGGGTGATGCGAGTTACTATTTTTCAAAATATATGCACATTTGGGGTTGGGCTTCGTGGCGAAGAGCATGGAAAAGCTACGATGTTGACATTAAAAAGTTGCCTGAAATGATAGATGGGAAACTTCTTCAGTTGAAATTTCCGAATCAATCAGAACGGAACTATTGGCGGAGAATATTTCATATTACATATGAAGGAAAAATTGACACATGGGATTACCAGTGGTTTTTTAGCTTGTTAGCAGAAAACCAGTTGTGTGTACTACCAAACATTAATTTAATTTCAAATATCGGTTTTGGCGCTGATGCTACACATACCCAATCAGCGAGTAAATATTCAGTGTTAAAAGTATTTCCCCTTGAATTCCCAATAACTCATCCAGAATTAATTACTCCTAATTTTATTGCTGACGAATATACAGCAGAGGGAATGAATTTCAATATTTCAGTTGCTAGAAACTTGATGAGTTTAGTAATAAACCAATTAAATCCGAACCTAGTTATGCAATTAAAAAAATATCAAAGTGCCATGTACTTTTTTTTAAAGAGCTTTAGAAATGAACGATAAAAGTCAAAAAAAATTATCAATTATTACTGTGGCATATAAAAGTAATGCTCTTATACAAAAGTGTATAAGGTCATTAGAAAAATACAATGATATTTCAGACGGTATAGAAGTTATAGTTGTAGATAATTACCCATTCGGAGAGGATTCATTTTCTCGTATTTCTTCTCAGTTCCCTCATGTAACTGTAATAAACAACCCGAGTAATGGTGGTTTTGGACAAGGCAACAATATAGGTGTTAATAGATCATCAGGAGACTATCTTCTATTCTTAAACCCAGACACGGAGTTAATCGAGCCAATATTCAAATTTTCAATCGATAAGTTTGACTTTGATCCAAAACTCGCAGCTTTTGGTATGACACTTTGTGACCATGAGCGTAGAACAGATCAAAAAAGTTATGGCCTTTTGCCCGAGAATAGCGGGGTGGTTAGGCAGTTGTTATCTAATTTCTTAATTAAATATTTAAATTTTACGCCAAAGTCGATATATCCATGGGGTGCAGATTTATTTATTCGACGGAATATATTTTTGGAAATCGGAGGTTTTGATGAGAACTATTTCTTATGTTACGAAGAGCCCGATTTGATTCGTAGAATACCCAGCTTTTTCAAAGTACGTATTTATCAAAATAAAATAATGCACAGTGGCGGACATTCATTAAAATTAGAAGAAGCGTCAAAAACGTTGAATTGGTATTTAAACTCGGAGCAATATTATTTTAAAAAATATAATTTAGATTATCGGAAGTATATTCGCCCCAAACTGATTAAGTTGCGATTGAATATTTTTTTAAAGTTGTTTCTAGGAATTAAAGTAAATAGGCAGCATAATTTATTGTTGGAATACTATCGAAAAATAGTTGATTAATGTAGCTAATTTGGATGGATACATTGTTAACGTAGCAATTAGGAAAAATAATTTTAATGAAATCTACTGATAAATACGTATATGAGGTTAATTTAAATGAGCAAAATTCAGCTTCATTTATATTAGATTTAGTTGGTAAGAATAAACGGGTTATGGAAGTCGGCGCTGGTCCTGGCTCAATTACTAAATTGTTGGTAGCTAATTCTGGCTGTCAAGTAAGTGCTATTGAGATAGATGATGAGTCTATAAATAGTTTAAAAAAATATTGTGATTCGGTTTATAAAATAGATTTAAATAGTCAGAATTGGATTGACCAATTTAGCTTATCTGATAAGTTTGATGTAGTTGTAGCGGCGGATGTGTTAGAGCATTTGAATAATCCACTTTTGGTTTTGAATAGCTTTAAAAAGCTTATTAAATCTGATGGATCAGTAATAGTTTCTTTGCCACATGTAGGGCACTCTGTTATCTATGCCTGTCTTATGGACAACGATTTTGAGTATCGCGATTGGGGCTTGTTGGATAAAACTCATATCAGATTTTTTGGCATAAAAAATATGCAGAGGCTATTTGATGACGCTGGAATGAAAATAATTGATGTGAAATTTGTGCTTCGCAAACCTGAATATACTGAATATGCTGAACGTTGGGCTAAGACATCATCTGAATTGAGGTGCTTCATTCAAAAAAATAAATTTTGTGATGTTTATCAAGTTGTAATTAAGGCTGTACCTATTGAGGCTGAAGGTATCAGCGTTGATTTGATTACTAGGTCAGTTGGTAAAACGCCATTTTCTGTTATCAGAGAGATAAATCAATTAATCTTGTTGTATACACCTAAGTTTTTTTACCTAACAGTACGAAATGTTTATCGTAAATTTTTCATGTGATTGTGATGTGAATAATTGCTACATTTTACTTATGGACAATCAATAAAAATGATTTCAGTTTGCATGGCAACTTATAATGGCGCTGAATATATAAAAGAGCAAATTCATTCTATACTTATTCAGCTATCAAATTCAGATGAGTTAATTATTTCAGATGACTGCTCCACAGATGCCACAGTTTCAATAATAGAAAGTATTACAGATTCTAGAATATTTTTATTACCTATTACTAGGACTAAATTAGGGATTGTCAGGAATTTTGAGAACGCAATTTCCCATTCTAAGGGTGACTACGTGTTTTTAAGTGACCAAGATGATGTTTGGTTAGATGGTAAAGTTTATGATTGTATGGGTTCACTAGCAAAAAATCTTATGGTTGTTACGGATTGCTTCGTGGTAAATAATGAGTTAAAGATTATCAATAAATCTTTCTTTTCTATTAGAGGCTCTAAATCTGGATTCTTTTCAAATCTATTTAAGAATGGGTATCTTGGATGTTGCATGGCTTTTCGTAGAGAATTGCTAGAATATGCATTACCAATACCAAAATATGCACCTATGCATGATATTTGGTTTGGTCTAATGGCCCAACTATTTGGGTCAGTATATTTTTTGCCTAAGCAGAAATTGTTGTATAGAAGACATAACAATAATGCATCACTGACAGCTACTAAAGGTAATTTAGGTGTTGTTAAAATAATTGAAATTAGAGCTACGCTTATTTTTTTAATTATAGGTCGATTAATAAAGATATATTCTAGAAAGTTTAAGTTTAATTCTTGAAAATAAATACGTTAAAAATTTATTTTACTTATAAATTTGGGGTCAACCTATTCGCTTCAATTAAGATATATTTGAAGTTTTTGATTAAATGATTCGTGATGAATAGTCTTTGCTTGAAACTTAGTTGTAAGTATTTATTTGTAAATATAATGAGATATATGAATATCAAATCAACAAAAAAATTTATTAAAAAGTTAATGCATTCAATAGGTATTGAGGCCTATCGTTACGACCCTACTACAACGCAGTTCGGTCGGTTTGTAGCGGCATTGCAAAGTTTTAATATAGATTTGATTCTTGATATAGGTGCTAATGAAGGCCAGTTTGGTGAGAGTTTGAGGGAGTCTGGGTATTCTGGAGAAATTGTTTCTTTTGAGCCATTAAAGACTGCATATGACAATTTGTTAAGCGTAAGTAATGGTGATAAAAATTGGTTGGTGCATGCTAGATGTGCTGTAGGCGATTGCACTGGTGAAATTGAAATTAATATATCAGCTAATTCGGTAAGCAGTTCAGTTCTACCTATGCTTGATTCTCATATGCAGGCTGCGCCAAATGCTGGTTATATTGGAAAAGATAAATGTGACTTAATCACCCTTGATTCGGTGTTGCTAGCTTATTTTAAAACATCGAAATCGGTCTTGTTAAAAATCGACACACAAGGCTATGAATGGCAAGTACTTGATGGTGCAATGGATGCAATACAAAATACGCGTGGAGTTTTGATTGAGATGTCTCTGATTCCATTGTATGAAGGTCAAAAGCTATGGCAGGATATTATTAAGCGGCTTGAATCAGAGGGCTTTATTCTTTGGGCATTGCAACCAGCATTTATAGACCCTAAAAATGGTAGAACTTTGCAGCTTGATGGTTTGTTTTTTCGACCATGAGTGTATCTCTGCCACGTATAACGGTTATTACTCCTAGTTTTAACCAATCTGCATTTCTTGAGAGAACCATTCTTTCAGTTCTGAATCAGGGTTATCCAAACCTCGAATACATTATTATTGATGGGGGTTCTACAGACGGTAGTGTAGACATTATTAAGCGTTATTCAAGTCAGCTTGCGTTTTGGGAAAGCGTTCCAGACCGTGGTCAATCTCATGCTATTAATAAAGGGCTTCAGCGAGCTACAGGAGATTGGATTTGCTGGCAGAACTCGGATGATATTTTTTATCCCAAAGCATTTGAAACTCTTGCAAAAACAATTCAAAAAAATCCAAAGTTAGAACTAGTTATTGGGGACATTAAACTTATTGATGAGCTCGATAATTTGATACGACCCATGTGCTATGTGCGGCCTACATATAAATCTCTACTTGCGGAAGGAATGGTATTAACTAATCAAGCTGCTTTTTGGAGGAATTCAATTCATAAAGAGATTGGCTGGCTTGATGAAAGTTTGCATTACGGATTTGATTATGAATGGTTTTTAAGGATATTAAGATTTACAAACGCTACTTATCATATCCCGAAGTTTCTTGGAGCGCTCAGATTTCATTCGGAGACAAAAACGAGTCTAAATCAAGATAAATTTAAATTGGAGTATGCAAAAATCCTTGAAGGCAGGTCACTTAATGCTTTTGAAAAATATGGTTATAAAATTCGTAGATTATTTCTAACCTTAGTGGATGGTAAAGTTAGCTATGTTTTTAGTGGGTTTATAAGGCGAATGATTGCTTTGGCCTCTAAAAAATCTTCAGGGTTAGTTTGATGAAAATCTCCATTATTACTGTTTGCTATAACAGTGCTAAAACCATTGAAGATACGCTAAAGTCGGTTGCGAATCAAAAAGATGTGAACATTGAGCATATTTTGATTGATGGCGCATCTACGGATGAAACTCTACAAATTATCAAACAGCATAACAGTGTAACTACGTTAATTTCAGAACGAGACAAAGGCATCTATGATGCTATGAATAAAGGTATTGCGCTGGCTACTGGTGATGTTGTAGGTATATTAAATGCTGATGATTTTTACATGCATGATCGTGTGTTGTCTGAGGTGGTTCAAGTGTTTTTAGACCCCAGTATAGAAGCTTGTTATGGTGATTTAGTCTATGTAAGTCAGCAAGATACAAACAAAGTTGTTCGTTATTGGAAGTCACGCGATTATGCCGATGGGTTGTTTAAGTTAGGCTGGATGCCTGCACACCCAACATTTTTTGTAAGAAAGGGTGTGTATGAGCGTCTAGGTGACTTTGATTTAAACTATAAAATTGCTGCAGATTTTGAACTTTTATTTCGGTTTATTGAGAAAAATAAAATTAAAACTAAATATATACCGAAAGTACTAGTGAAAATGCGCTTAGGTGGAACTACAAATAAAAGTTTGTCGAATGTCTTTAAGCAGAACAAAGAAATTATTGCCATTTTAAGTAAGTATTATGTTGATATTTCTTTGGTTAAGTTTATGTTGAGAAAGTTGTTCAACCGCTTCTTTCAATTCATTTGTCACCCAAAAAACTAGGCGTGGACTACACTTTAATGACACCTAAAATGTATCGTTTTTAGACTCTCAACATAATTAATGTGATTAGCATCCTGCCGATTCAACATAACGCATTACGGTATCCGTTTTCGACCACCGCCCACGGTTCATGATCATCGGCAGACTGGCTCCAGATAATAGCAAATCTTGGGCAGCACCAACGCGCATGGAGTGGTCGCTAATCTGCTGAATGACCTTAGGGTCAAGCTTAGTTGTTGCGTATTACGGCTATCGTGACTGCGTGACCGATCAAAACGGTCTATCGTGACCAGTTGCGCATGAAATTGTTGGCGCGCGTTTAAAATTACCCAGGTGTGCGCGTTGTAGAATTACCCAGAGTGAAGGCCGTCTAAAAATGACGAGCCTGTTGATAAGTGTATCGCATTTATGCGGAAGAAGTTGCGTGTTGAAGTGCTTTTAGGAG
>CAINBI010000010.1 GCA_903846555.1 uncultured Pseudomonadota bacterium | reverse complement strand
GGCGCATTTGATGTTCGGTATTATCGTCATCACCAGTGAACAGTTGTTGCGTTTGATTACATGATATTGTTCATTGCGCACAAAATGAAGCTTGTTTCTATCCGAAGAATGATTGCGGAGAGATTGGTTCGTCAATCAAGTTCAAAAGAGACGGTGATGCCCAAGGGTTAAAGGAAATGCCACGGCAATTGTTTGAAAATTGGCTCGTTCCTGGGCGCTAGGCAATATCGGCTGTTTTGGGCTGGGAGTTTTGCAACTGCCTCTTTAGTGTTGGTGTTATTTCGATGAGATGTTATGTAGATTAAATGTAGCTACAAATTTGAATAATCATAGACATAAAAAAGCCCACATCGCTGTGAGCTTGATTTTAATTGGTGGCCGAGACTGGAATCGAACCAGTGACACGCGGATTTTCAATCCGCTGCTCTACCGACTGAGCTACTCGGCCTTACTGCTTTTTACCCATCAAAAACTTAGGTAAATGTTTGCAAGCCGCGCATTATAGCAAACTTCCAAACAGTTTGAAAAAATAATTTAAACAAAATTGAGAGTGTGCGGTGAGTGAAAGTGGGGAATACTGGTGTGTAATCGAAAACCAAATGTTTTGATCAGTGCTCAATTGTCGTTTAAAACGACTATTCTATTTAACCGGTGCTTTTAATACTTTCTGCGCTTGTTGTATCTGTTGCGTAGCTTTCTGTTTCTTCTGCCTGTCTTTTTCTGCACTTAACAACTTGCCCACCTGTTCTTTCTGTTTTTTTAGTGCGTAGATACGTGCTTGCGGTGGGGTAAGCGGTTTGATTGGTTTAATAGCAAATTCACAAAATCTCATACACGTATTTATCATAGCGAATACGTGGTTTATCAAAAAGCATTGTTTTTACCCTTTACAAAAAACCCTGCTTTTTAATAAACCCTTATCCAAGCTCAATTCAAATCTACTTTTTTATTTACGGAATTCTGCACAGTTTTTTTGGCTTGTATTTGTAATTTGACATTGTTATTAGTAGGCGTAAGCTAAAAGAAGTTGAAGAGAAAGCGTTTAAGCTAGAGCGCGATATACAGCGTGTAGTTATATAAAGGCGAAATACGAGTAATAACTAATTTAATTAAATATTTTGAAGAGAGTAAATTATGAAAAAAATATTAATTGTTTGCCTCATATCTTTTGTAATGACTGGTTGCAAAACAGTTAGGCTAACAGACATAGATGCGTGGAGAGACGTGCCAGTTGAAGCATTAGATACGCATTCATTATTTATAACTATTCCAGTTGTAAAAACGTTAACAGATAGTGGTATAGAAATACGTGACTACGTTAATAAAAGAAATATTGGTAATTGTTTTGGTGGTGGGCAAGGTACTAGAAATTATGCTGGTGGATACATGTCATATACTAACTAGTTCTCATCCATAAACACCATAAATTATCACTGGCGATCAATTAGCATGCTCTTATGATGCGAGTTTGCTTGCCCATTCTGGTTAAAATCAGCTCAACTTGGCTGCATTTAAGCAAGCAAGCGGCTTCTCAAT
>CAINBI010000009.1 GCA_903846555.1 uncultured Pseudomonadota bacterium | reverse complement strand
CTCCTAAAAGCACTTCAACACGCAACTTCTTCCGCATAAATGCGATACACTTATCAACAGGCTCGTCATTTTTAGACGGCCTTCACTCTGGGTAATTCTACAACGCGCACACCTGGGTAATTTTAAACGCGCGCCAACAAATAAAACATTGCCGAATCAATATTAAGTATCTATAATGCGCGGTTCATGCAAATGAATGTATTGGCGGTTATGTAATTAATGACGCTGCTTTTACATTGACGCAAAACATCTAAATATTAGGATTAAGTTATGGCAACTACTGCAGCAGATCGTGCAAAAATCGTTAGTGAATATGCTCAAGGTGAAAATGATACTGGTAGTCCTGAAGTGCAAGTTGCACTTTTAACTAGCCGTATTACGTATTTAACAGAGCATTTCAAAAGCAACAAAAAAGACCACCATTCACGCCGCGGTTTATTGGCAATGGTTAGTCAGCGTCGTAAATTGTTAGATTACCTTAAACGTGAAAGCGTAGAGCGTTATCAAACATTGATCGCGCGTCTAGGTCTACGTAAGTAATTGACTACCCATCACATGTGCATAAAACAATTCGTTCTTTAAGATTTTTTTGTGTGTGAAATAAAAAGCCGATAGCCCTGCATAAGCAGTGCCTCGGCTTTTTTGTTGTAAAAGATTTAACTAAGCAATTTTCGTGCTGTGAGTGAATTACATGAATGGGTAGCATGCCCGGTTTACATGATTTCATCAGAAAAATTGCTGGCATAAATCGATATTGTGCGTTCGCTATTGGGTTGTGAATAGCAAACATTAAAAAGTGAAAAGGATAAATAATGTTTAATAAAGTTAAAAAAAGTATTCAGTACGGTGCGCATGAGCTCACCATTGAAACTGGTGAAATTGCACGTCAAGCAGACGGCGCAGTATTGGTAAGTTATGGCGATACTGTTGTTTTAGTCACGGTAGTTGGTAAAACAGCGGTTAAAGCGGGGCAAGACTTTTTCCCGTTAACGGTTGATTACATGGAAAAAACTTATGCGGCTGGTAAAATTCCAGGCGGTTTTTTCAAGCGCGAAGGCCGTCCTTCAGAAAAAGAAACACTGACTTCACGTTTAATCGACCGTCCATTACGTCCATTATTCCCAGAAGCATTTTTGAATGAAGTGCAAATTGTTGCAACAGTGATGTCTTCAGATCCAGAAATTGATTCTGATATTCCAGCAATTATTGGTGCTTCAGCAGCAATGGCAATTTCTGGTATTCCATTTTATGGTCCACTAGGTGCAGCGCGTGTTGGCTACATCAATGAAGAGTACGTCATCAACCCAACTAAATCTCAATTGCTAGAAACTGAGTTAGATTTAGTGGTTGCTGCAACAGAAACAGCTGTAATGATGGTTGAATCTGAAGCTAAAGAGCTTTCAGAAGAAGTCATGTTAGGCGCTGTTGTGTTTGGTCACAATGCAATGCAATCTGTCATCACGATGATTAACGAAATCGTTGCTGAAGTAGGTAAGGATGCTTGGGATTGGTCAGCACCAGAGCCAGATACAGCGTTAATTGAAAAAGTTGCGGCGATTGCTGCTGCTGATGTTAATGCTGCATTCCAAATTAAAGCTAAAGGCCCGCGTTCAGCTAAATTAGACGAAATTAAAAATCGTTTAATGACTGAGCTTATTACTGAAACGACCTCAACAGAAGAAGCGAACAAAATTAAAACTGAGTTCTTTAATTTAGAAGCTAAAACTGTTCGTAGCCAAATTTTAAATGGCGAGCCACGTATTGATGGTCGTGACACACGCACTGTGCGTCCGATTACTGTTCGCACTGGTGTATTGCCACGTACGCATGGTTCTGCACTATTTACACGCGGTGAAACGCAAGCTTTGGTGGTTGTAACGCTAGGTACAGGCCGTGATGAACAAGTGATTGATGCGCTACAAGGCGAGTTTAAAGATCGCTTTATGTTGCATTACAACATGCCTCCGTATGCTACTGGTGAAACTGGCCGTGTTGGTACACCAAAACGTCGCGAAATCGGTCATGGCCGTTTGGCTAAACGTGCATTGTTGGCTGCATTGCCATCTGCTGATGAATTTGGTTATACAGTACGGATCGTGTCTGAAATTACTGAATCTAATGGTTCTAGCTCTATGGCTTCAGTGTGTGGCGGCAGCTTAGCCATGATGGACGCTGGTGTACCTTTAAAAAATCACGTCGCAGGTATCGCGATGGGTCTAATTAAAGAAGGCAACCGCGTTGCAGTATTGACTGACATTTTAGGTGACGAAGATCATCTAGGCGATATGGACTTTAAAGTAGCGGGTACCGATGAAGGTATTACGGCTTTGCAAATGGACATCAAAATTACTGGTATTACTTCAGAAATCATGCAAGTGGCATTGGCGCAAGCTAAAGAAGGTCGCACGCATATTTTAGGTATTATGAAAGCGGCAATGATGACTGCAAGTACTGAAATGTCAGCCTTTGCACCACGTATTATCACCATGAAAATCAATCCAGAAAAAATCCGTGATGTGATCGGTAAAGGCGGCGCGGTAATTCGTGCGCTAACTGAAGAAACTGGTACGACAATTGATATTGAAGATGACGGTACTGTGAAAATTGCATGTACTAGCTCTGAAGCAGGTGCTGAAGCGCAACGTAGAATTGCTGAGATTACTGCAGAAGTTGAAATCGGTAATGTCTACGAAGGTACTGTGCTTAAATTACTTGATTTTGGTGCGATCGTGTCACTAATTCCAGGTAAAGATGGCTTATTGCACATTTCACAAATTGCACATCAACGTGTAAACGCTGTGAGTGACTTCCTAAAAGAAGGCGATGTGGTTAAAGTTAAAGTAGTAGAAGCTGACGAAAAAGGCCGCGTGCGTTTAAGCATGAAGGCTTTAATTGATGCACCTGCTGCCGAAGCTAAAGCTGAGACAGAAGCTGACGAATAGGTTTACTTGTAACAGCAAGTAAATGGTAGTCAAACAAAAGCCCGCGAAAGCGGGCTTTTGTTTTGAAACTTTAAATCTTGCTTTATAAATTTGACTTATAAAACCAAAGTTTATTTTGCTACTTGTTTTTCACGCATCTCATCAAGCGTTTTGCAATCAATACACAAGGTTGCTGTTGGACGCGCTTCAAGACGTTTCAAGCCAATCTCAATGCCGCAGCCTTCGCAATAACCATATTCTTTATCGTCAATGTTACGTAAAGTCTCATCAATTTTTTTAATCAATTTACGCTCACGGTCACGGTTACGTAACTCTAAAGTCATGTCAGATTCTTGGCTAGCGCGGTCATTAGGGTCAGCAAACATCGTCACTTCATCTTGCATGGTATGAACAGTTTTATCAAGATCGTTACTTAATTCAGATTTCCAGTCATTCAAAATCTTACGAAAATGATTGAGCTGACCTTTGCTCATATATTCTTCTTCAGGTTTAGGTTGGTAAGGGGTAAATTGTTTCGCAATAACTGCTGCCATATTGTGTGCCCAGATACTTAAAAAATTACTTGAAAAAAGTGTTATTCCAAACTAGCGCGCTAATAAATAACATAGATTGTAAAATTGCGCGTGAGTGTACACTGATTAAAGCTTAGATGCAAAACTAACTAACTAGTTCTCATCCATAAACACCATAAATTATCACTGGCGATCAATTAGCATGCTCTTATGATGCGAGTTTGCTTGCCCATTCTGGTTAAAATCAGCTCAACTTGGCTGCATTTAAGCAAGCAAGCGGCTTCTCAAT
>CAINBI010000008.1 GCA_903846555.1 uncultured Pseudomonadota bacterium | reverse complement strand
TTTTTAAACACCACTTGCGCCTGCGCGTCGGTCGCATCATCTACAATAATGCCAAAGGAACGCCGGCCAAGCTGACTACAGATTTGTTTAATCAGCGTATACGCATCTTTAATTGACTCTGGATGACGTGTCAGCTGAATCAGAATCTCACTTTCATTCAATGTTTTTAATGGCAACAGATAATCATCATTGAGTGTGGCATCCACCAATACAACTTCATACTCACGCGCCAGCGCATCAAAGATACGGTTCAGTGCAAGGCCAGCCTCACTATCTAGCGGCGTGCTTAATTGGGTTTTATGCAGCAACTTAGCCACCGACAAGCCGTGACTGGTGCTTTGAATAGCCTCTGCCAACACCACGGATTGATTAGCAACATCAAAGAGCGGCGGATGCTGGTCGACTTGATAGCTTGCCTCTTGTGACACTTTAGACGCATGCACAATCAGTACTTCACTGCCTTGGCTGCGAATAGACGCGGCAAGGTTGGTCATCATGCGCGGTTGGTCTTGGCTGGCTGTTGCCGAAATAGACGCAGCGGAGATAATAGACACCACCCGTGGCTTGGGTGTCGCCATTAGGCGGCGTAGGCCAGCGGCTTGATCGTTTTGAAAATTAGCCATAATTAATCTCCGATAATTGAGCAGCATTGGCGGCATTAACGGTATTACCCATAATGAAAGGCAATTCTTCATTTAAAAACTTGAATGGTCGATTATTAGCCGAACTCATTTTTAAGGCCAGTTGAACCAAATACTGCCTATTTGCCAAGTGAATATCTTCAGGCACACGTTGCCCATTGGCTACGTAATAAAGTTTTAGTTTTTCACGGATGGTCACATCTAAAGCATTGCCAATAGTCGCCGCCTCATCGAGCTTGGTAATAATGCAACCATCCAAACCTTTGCCTTTGTAGGCCCTAATCACGTCCGTTAGCGTTTCGCCTGTGCTGGTTGCATTTAGGCACAGTAATTTTTTAATGTAACTATTGCTGTTAGACAGCATGGCAATTTGCTCGGCCACCATGCGGTCACGCTGGCTTACACCTACCGTATCAATCAAAATAGTGTGCTTGTTTTTAAGTTCGTTCAGGGCGATTTTTAGGTCAGCTTCATCTTTTACCGCATGCACCATAACGCCAAGAATCTTACCGTAGATTCTTAGTTGCTCATGACCGCCAATACGATACGCATCAGTAGTAATCAGGCCGATATTTTGCGTGCCGTGTTTCATCACATAACGCGCGGCCAGTTTTGCCGTGGTGGTGGTTTTGCCCACGCCAGTTGGGCCGATAAGGGCGAATATACCGCCTTTATCTAAGATTTCTGCTTCGCTTTGGATGGTATCTAGGTTCTTGGCTAGAATCGACTTTATCCAAGTAGTCGCTTTGTCAGTATCCAAGTTTTCTGGCATTTTTTCAACTAACTGCCTTGATAGTGATGCACTAAACCCAGCAGAAAGTAAGGTATTTAATATTTGTGATTTAATCGGATCGCGCTGCTGAATATTGCCCCATGAAATTGTGGTGAGCTGCGATTCAATGACGCTACGCATATTGCGTATCTCATTCAGCATTTCGGTCATTTGTGGATTTTGTTGTGAAG
>CAINBI010000007.1 GCA_903846555.1 uncultured Pseudomonadota bacterium | reverse complement strand
TCATTGTGAAACCATGCCAGAAATTCAGCGTAGTTGCGCGGGTAGTCAACCCCGGCGCGGGGCGCGGCAGATCGCTCTTGTGATGTATTTGATTCCATTCATAATTTTACCATCACAGCATTTAGCTGAATACCCCACTAACCAATCTCTTACTAGCCCTTACCTGCTCCCACTCACTGGAATCAATACGCGCATTTGTTCCATCAGCAAGTCCTTGCCTAGATGCGGAGACCTTTTCTGTCAGCCATGCATTATAGGCTGCAGCATCATGGGCTGCTTTTAATCGGAGTAATTGTTCCTCAAGCACGATTAACCTCGTGCGCGGCATCCATTGCTTTTTGCAAAGCTGAATTTGGCATGAATGCACCATTGAGCGCAGTTATGAACGACTGAGAATCCTGCGCTGTCATCGTAATGCGGGATTCCAGATCTAACAGCTCACGCGCTTTTTCTTTTGCTGCTGTACGCACGAATGCAGACACTGCAACAGAAGGGATTTCAACGAGCGTTGAGCGTGAGACCTTGCCAGAATTTAATTCACGAGCAGAAGCTAACAAGTCAGCTTTGAATTGCTCCAATTCAATATCTATAGTCATGATTAAATTCCTCTTTAAGTTGTGCAAAAAATTCAGCGGGTAAGTTAACACACCCATCGTTTTAACAATGTCACCCACTGACAACGACTTGTCTGCCATCATGGCTTTAGCTCAATGCGTTAAAGGTTCACGCCTTAAGCTTCAGCGACACAGTTTTAATACGTAATCTAATTAAGTAGGCATCATCAGATGAAAGTCCATCTTCCTCAAGTGAATGGCTAGCACTAATAGTGTCAACCATCAATTTGTTAGCATAATCCTGCGATTGCCCCATACTTGAAAATCCGAAATATTTCCAGTCACCGAAAAGCGCCTCGTTTAAAATATCCCATCGCCCTTGAGATAATTGCATAGATAAGCTTGTAGGTGTTTCTAGCATGTTGGGTACAACATCAAAGGCTGGACTGAGCCGCCATTTTTTTTCAGTTTGATTCCAAACCACCGCATGATTACGAGGATGATCATCGTCATTGCCAACTAAGGCATTAAATATCATCCTTCCAAATAGCTCAACCAAATCTACATCAGGCACACCAATTGCGCGTAATGATTGCGCGAGTAACGGGTAACTCCATCTGGAATTATCATTATTCCGCCCTGTATTGGCGGGATATTCTGTTTGCAACAAGGAAGCCCCGCTTAATACCATGTGTCGTTGGCTTCCAACTCTATCGAAACGTTTAACCAAAACGGCTGCTCTAGCATCATCCTGATGTACATAAGTTTCAGCCATATTCAACTTAGCCCGCGAACCCATCTGCATACACGCATGCTCCAAGAGAGCAACATTGCTAGTATCCGAACTAATCGTTGGTTTAACTATCCAAAAATTTTTTCCATCCTGAACCGTTGCTTTAGGTCTGGCACCTCCAGAACTTAAAGTTTTCATTAGTCGCTTTCTGATCTCTGGGTGTTTTGCAGGTCTTTGGCTGGACATCATCTGTAGCTCTTCAATCATGTCCGTTAACTTTGGCATCTTAGGACTAGCAATATTTGACGTGCTAGGTTTTCTACTTGAGCCAATTACTAAAGCGCCCCATCTATCCGTATTACCTGAATGTAGGAGATAATCAAATTCATGCGCGAAGTCACTTAGGTTATGCTCCTTTTGCAATAAAAACTTACCCCATGAGTCAGGGCTAATATCACGTAAAACGTCTGTAAGACCGTTATACCTTGCTGCGGGGTAAGGCACTTCGTCTAGCTTTGCCAAGTTCACTGGGTCAATAAGCCAAGTGTGGCCAGCCTGCAGGTAGGAAGGTGCATATTTAAATGAGCCTGACGCTAATCCTTGATTACCATTAGGACGATCTAAGGTATATCTGCCAACTGTAACCCATTCTGCATTATCCGGACGCTGCAAATACACGTAAACGCTAGAAGTAGTCATCGTCATCCTTAGTCATTGGCGCACGAACTCGCTCTACTGAGCTTTGCATTAATGAAGGCTGTGGAGAGATGCATAATTGATCCATGATGCCCAATGTCATCATAGCTGTGAGATACGTACCCGCTTGAACTGAATGCTCACCGCGCTCTATTCGCTGCAAGGTATTTAAGCTGGCGTTAATACGATGAGCAAAATCTCTCATGGGTATTTTTCTTACTTGACGTTGCGCACGAATAGCCATCCCCCATCGCTGCATTAAATCAAGTGCAGGTAAGGGAATTGGTACGTTATCAGAAATTCTCTTAGGCATAGATGTACCTATAAACTAATATTTAAGCAGTATAAGTAACTTTTTATGAGTACGCAATAAATATCACGCTAAATCCGATACAAAGTAGATCTAGACACACCCATCGTTTTAGCAATGTCACCCACTGACAATGACTTGTCGGCCATCATGGCTTTAGCCAGATTAAGACAGATACCGCGCAAGCAGCGAGTCACTTAAGCCGGACGTCATATTTAAAATCGCGCACTACGGCAAATTCAGCGTGCTTGAATTGAGGATGATTCGGGTTGATTAGCATATTTCTGCCTTCAGGTATGATGGCAGAAGGCACAATAATGCCTAAATATTGACCAGCAGCAATGAAATCATTTCCGAATTGCTGCGCATCTATTGAGCTTGGCATATCGCTCCAGCCTTTAGGCAATGTGCTTATTGGGATTTCCCGATAAAGATTCGCGTCATCAGGCAAAGAGATGCTGGTGAGCACAAGATCATCTGGCAGCTCATCTGAGATATGCACCAACTTCTCCAACGCCGCTATCTCAACATTCGTGCCCGCGTAGATGATGGGCACATCGATAGAATTCCATCGGCCACCAACCTTCATCGCACCAAGACCAATTCGATCTAAAGCATACTTCCTTTTAGTGATGCGCCATACAATCATTAAGCAGCGCCGCCATAAGCAATCGCATTTAACACACGCCTTACCTCGGTTGCCCCGATGTCTGTATCTAACATTGAAAGAGGGGCGCTACCAAGTGTCATGTGGTTTTTCAGCATCCAATTTTTAGCTTTCTCAGGCGTACCGAATACATCTTCAGCTTCAGCTTCAATCATGGCGATTCGCTCTAAACGCTCAGACTCGGAAGATGATAGTGCAGATTTAGCCTTTAACTTCCTGTTCATTGTAGAAGTTGGAAGTCCAATAATCTTGGCGATAGACTCGCGCGGTACTTTAAAATGGTCACTCACGGAGATAATGAATTGAGAGTCTATGCCTTTTCTTATTCGTTCAATTCTGATCTTTGGATTAGAATGAATCACAGATTCTTGAAACGCAGCAAAACCTTGAATATGGCTACGACTTTGTGCTGTAGATTTAACGGCAATTGTTTTCATCAGAATTCCTTTTGTTTCATTTGATATTTATAAATATACCACATGAAACAATTCAGCTCCGACTAATTAGTTAAAATAATTCAGATTTAGTTTAAATCCGATACAAAGTAGACCTAGAAACACCCATCATTATAGCAATGTCACCTACTGACAATGACTTATCGGCCATCATGGCTTTAGCCTAGGCGCGTTGTTTATCATCGAGCACAGCTTTGCGTCCGCCTACCCTGCCCCGCATTAAGCAGCGCTGCTGCTTTCCGTTCGTGACTATTGGCCATTAATACAGTTTTTGTATGCTAATGTTTACAGGAAGAATTGCGAATCAGGCATGGTAGCGGCACTTTTGGCAAATGGCTGATCCAGCTGGCTAAAACCGACGTGTTAGTACTGGATGATTGGGGCATGGGTGCCATCGACAGCATGACGCGCTCTGATTTATTAGAAATTATTGATGACCGCGCCGCCCATAAGGCCACGATTGTGACCAGTCAACTATAATGCTGTGCACAGCATTACAATTGTAATGCGGAGTTTAATCTTATGCGGAGTCCCGCTTTGGAGACACCGCTTCCACCTTATTCTTGAAGCTTTTTTCTCCGCATAACAGATTGCACTTTTAGTGAAGCAATCAATTTGTCAGTGGCCTTGAATCGCCCAGTGCGCAGCTTCGGTGCAATGACGGATTCGAGAGCCTCAAGTTTTGCTGACGGATCCACGCGCGTGTACATTTCGGTCGTTTGCATGCTAGCGTGACCGAGCCATAAGGAGACCTTGCGTATATCTTTGGTCGCCTGTAAGACCGTTAGGGCGCAGGTGTGTCTCAATACATGCGGAGACACGCGTTTTGTAGCCAGAGACGTACAACGTTTGGCGGCAGTTTTGACGTGCTTTCGTAAAATGTATTCGAATCCAGCTCGTGTCATTTGTTCGCCACGAGCGTTGAGGAACAATGCAGGTGTCAAATTTTTGCCTCTGACCGCCAACCACGCCCGCACTGCCGACGCCGTTTCTTTCCACAAGGGCAAGCAACGTTGCCGACGACCTTTCCCGTGGACGATAACGCTTGCGTTTGGTTGAAGTGTCAGGTCGGCTGTTTGCAGCCTGGTCAGCTCGGAAACGCGCAGTGCACCGCTGAAGCACAAATGAAGCATTGCGCGATCACGAATTCCGCTCCATGTGATTGGTACTGGAGCATCCAGAATTGCCTGCAACTCTTCTACCGTGAGATGTTTGACGAGACGGCTATCCGTTTTCTTAACTGGAAGCGCGAGAACTTGCCTAATTTGCTCCAAAGCTGATGGCACACGGTATTCCATGTAGTGCATGAACGACTTGATGGCTGCGAGTCTTGTGTTTCTTGAATTCGGTCCATTACCGCGTGTCGTTTCAAGATGCCCAAGAAAGTCGACAATCAGCTGCTCATCAATTTGCTCAAGTTGCAATTGCGATGGCGGAATCTTGAGAATGTTACTGGCGTATTCGAAGAGCAGCTTGAAAGCGTAGGAATACGACTCACAGGTGTTGTTGCTGGCACCGCATTCAATTGGAAGGCGCTGTTGGAGAAACGCTGAGATATGTGGGGCAATCGGCGTCATGACTGTGCTCCCGTCACAAAGGTCTCGCACTGCTCTGCAATATTTTTCATCAGATTGGGCGTGGCTTCCAGATACCAGTAGGTATGCGCAATATTGCCATGTCCGAGATAGGTCGAAAGTGCCAGCATGTGTTTCGTGATGTGGTCACGACCATCTGGGCAACTTTCCAGAGATCTCACCGCAAAGCTGTGCCTCAAGGAATGGGGCGTTGGCCGAGGCCGCACCGGTAGGCATGGCAAGCCAATTGCGTTAGCTACTGTGCGAAATGCAGTTTCAACATCCTTGATGGTTAGCGGCTTCCTGCGCAACGAAACAAACACATGATCGTCCAACGGGGCATAGGGACGCCGCTGTTCAAGATAACGTTCGAGGCCAGCACGTGCAGTGTCGTGAATGGGAACAAGGCGGCTCTTGCGGAATTTAGTATTCCGAATCAGCAGGCCATCCGGCGTAATATCGCCATAGCGCAGGTGAATGGCTTCTGAAGTACGCAGCCCAGTACATGCCAGCAGTGAGAAGAACGTGCCATAGGTCTGGCTACGCAACGAGTGGCAACCCAACTGGAATGCTGCCTGCACGAACCGCTGAATGTCCTGGCCAGACATAATGTAGGGGACGGGTCGTGGTCCTTTCTCGCTACCAAAAATGGCTGCCGGAATTTCGTGGCGCGGATCTTCAGCCCTGGCGAAGCGCGTGAAACGAATTACGTTGCCAAGCCGGCGTGCGCGCTGATGAACCGTTCGCGCTAGACCAGCCCATTCGACGGCCGTTGCCCGGCAAACGCAGTCCTGCCCTCGTGCGTCGGAGTAAGCTGCAAAGTTGATCAAACAGCCACCCTCTGATTTAAGCTCAAACCCGCATGCACGGCGCATAGCAAGGTATGCCTCCACAAGGTCGACTATCATGGTTGCACCTCCGGCCATGGCTGGGCAATCAATTGCAGTGTTGGGCGATCGACTTTGGCGTAGATCTGTGTTGTCGTGATGGAACGGTGACCGAGAATGACCGCGATGTCCTGCAGCGATGTACCGTTTCGCAGCATTGACGTTGCGACCGAATGACGAAGCACATGCGCGGCACCGCCGCTCGGACAGTGAACATCGGCCCGTTGCATTGCCTTGGCAACGATCACCGAAATTGCGCAGTGATTTGCAAAGGCCTGGAGTGGAGCACGGGAGCCAATAAATAGTGCAGTAGCGTCGGTTGGTGGTCGTCCATCTTGCAAGTAATTGATGATCGCCTGACCAACCTCCTGGGTGAGTGGGAATTTTGTCTGTCGTCTGCTCTTGCCCGTGACCGATAGCCATGCACCTTTCCAGTCGATGTCCCCCAGTTGTATCTGGACGATATCACCTGCTCGTAATCCCAATCGTGCAAGCAAGAGCAGAATTGCCCGATCCCGTCGACCAATGGGTGAGCCAAGATCACACGAAGCGATGACCCGCTCAACGTCTTCCGATTGCAGGTACCGTGGCAGAGAAGAAAGTTTCCATTGAGCGACGACGGGAACAGCGTCAGCCAGATTAACAGCGCACTTGCCCTCAGCGATCAGAAAGCGAAGAAACATACGCAACGCAGTCGTACAGTTTTTGGTCGCTGCTAATCCCTGCTTACAGCTTGTGTCCAAAACAAACTGGCACAAGCTCTTGGCATCGAGTCTGCCCAGTTCATCTCCAATATATTTCAGCAAATCTCTGATCGAAATGCTGTAAGTACAAAGAGTGGAATCTTTCGTGCCACGTCGCAGACGCATCCACTCACAAAACGAAGTGAGCAAGACTGGATTCTGCACTGTTTGCTCAGCGCCAAATGCATCGATGATGCCGGCGCCATGAAGGTAACCCATGAATAGGCGGGCGCCGCTTACCAAATTCATTCGACCATAGTGTCCGTAGCCAGAACACTGGCATTGGATCAGGTGATTGTCGAAACGGGAAAGAACTTGTTCCTGAAATTCGTCAACGCGAATGCCATTCTGATCTGCCCAATAAATCAGGTGTTCCGCCGCTCGAATGTGCCGACGTCCGGTGATCTCCGCATAACCTGCTTGCCACAGATCATGAGCAAATCCTTCCAGCAATGATCCGCCAGAGCTGTTGCAAAGCGTATGAATTCTTCCCTTAGACTCAAAATAATTTGGAAACATGACATCCTCCTTAATCGGCCGAATTGGCCTAGGAAGACTGTACGATTATGCGGAGAAAAAAGCTTCAAGAATAAGGTGGAAGCGGTGTCTCCAAAGCGGGACTCCGCATAAGATTAAACTCCGCATTACAACTACCCATTGAGCATTGGCATGCCTGGATCGGAGACGCCACCATTGCCGATGCTGTACTTGACCGCATTATGCAACGACATCACCGCTTTAATCTAACAGGAGATTCACTGCGACAAACCACCGCTAAAAATCAATTAAAGGAGAAAAACATCGACCTATCGTGACCGCACCTATACAATTTAAACGCGTAATATTATTTCATGCGCAACTGGTCACGATAGACCGTTTTGATCGGTCACGATAGCCGTAATACGCACGATATTCTTGGCTAACGTTCATTAAGCTCATAGCATCTCGTATTTGGATACTGAAGAAAATTATCAATATCCTAGCTAAAAATGCATAAATAGTTATTCACCTATTATGTTGAGCATGTATAAATAGTTATGCACTATTTAATAGGCATCCGTTGGTGAAATTTAATAGTGAATTTCTGTATAACTATTTATACAGAGCATTTTTCAAATATAAAGGTATCGCTATAGACAAGACAATATAAATAAATTACATTACTGAGTAAAATTACTCAATAAGAGAAAATAATGTATCAACGACCGCAATATGAAACATTAAAACGGAGGCTTAACGAGCCTGTTAGATTTATAAATATTATAGCAGGGCCTCGCCAAGTCGGAAAAACGACAATAGTTAGAAGTCTGATAAAAGGCCATACAGAAAAAAGCCTATATATTTCCGTTGATGACTCTGGAGATCTACCACTCACAGATACTCAAGCTACCGTTGCGCCACCATCAAAGAGAGACTCTGAATGGCTAAAATATTATTGGGGTTATGCTAGAGCATGCGCAGTTAAATGGCTGAGTAACCAGCAAAATTATGAAAAAAAGCCATTCGTCTTTGCTTTAGATGAAATTCAAAAAATATCTAACTGGTCCGAGGTTATAAAAGGTCTTTGGGATTCAGACCGTGTCAACGGTCTGGATATGCATGTTATTTTATTAGGCTCGGCTCCTCTGCTGATGCAAAAAGGCTTATCAGAAAGTCTTGCAGGGCGTTATGAAGTAATCTCAGTGAGCCATTGGGGCTTTACGGAAATGCAAATGGCATTCGATTTCAGCCTTGAAGAATATATATATTTTGGTGGATATCCAGGAAGTGCAGGTTTTATTCGAGATGAGCCACGCTGGCGTAGTTACCTTATCAACAGTTTAATCAAACCCAATATAGAGAAAGATATCTTAGAAATAGTACGGATCAAGCACCCGCACTTACTCAAAGAATTATTTGAGCTGGGTTGTCATTATTCTGGAAGAGAGCTTTCATTAACTAAAATGATCGCTTCATTAAATGACGCTAAACATACGGAAACGCTAGCAGATTACCTTGAATTGTTAAATCAGGTAAAACTACTAGCTGGTTTAAATAAGTATGCCGCGCAGGAAGTGCGCAAGCGTAATTCAGTACCAAAACTTAATATATATAACACGGGCCTAATGTCAGCCATTAATGATTACACCTTTGCTGAAGCTCAAGCAGATCGGAGTTACTGGGGCCGATTAGTTGAAAGCAGTGTAGGAGCACACCTGCTTAACACATGTTCTGAAGAGACAAATATCTGCTATTGGAGAGATGGCTCAGATGAGGTTGATTTTGTAGTCAGCCAAGGTAGAAAAATAGCTGCTATTGAAGTCAAAAGCTCCTCTAATCCGGTCAAATCCAAGGGTCTTGATGAGTTTTGCAAAAAATATACTAGTGCCAAAAAAATCTTAGTGGGTAAAGAAGGTGTACCAATTGCTGAATTTCTGTCTTACTCGACAGACCACTGGTTAAACTAAGCTTACAAAGTGAATATATCAAATAAACATAAGGGCTTTCAAGTCGCGCGTAGCTGTAAGATCAATCCAGGACAAGAGTCGGAGTCGATCAAGCTAATTGAAGAGTACCGCAATATAAATCGCTACGTTTTACTTGGCGAGCCAGGGTCAGGTAAAACCACAGCCTTTATAACTGAATCTGAGGTCTGCGGGGATGGATATTATGAAACAGCCAGAGATTTTATTAGCTTAGATAATACAGATGCTTGGAAAGGTAAAACTCTATTTATCGATGGACTTGATGAAACTCGCGCAGGTAAAGATGATGCACGCACTCCTTTGGACGCTATTCGCAGTAAGTTACACAAATTAGAAATACTGCGATACCGTATATCATGCCGCGAGGCAGACTGGTACGGAGATAATGATGAAAAAAGCTTAGGCGCCATAGAGCCAAAAGGTGAAATTACGACGCTAACTTTACAGCCTCTTAGCAATAATGATGTCAAATCAATTTTAGAGCATACGCCAGTAGCGAATGCAGATGTTTTTTTTGAACAAGCAGACCAATACAACCTTAATAATCTATTACAAAACCCTCAAACTCTCAACATGCTGATTGAAGCTACTAAAGGTGGTAGCGAATGGCCTGATAGTAAAAAAGAAGTGTACAAACTCGCTTGCGAATCGTTAGTAAAAGAGTTTAATGAAGAGCATCTTGTTGCCAATGATACTAAATCATATCCGGCAGAGGAATTATTAGATGCGGCAGGCTTTCTATATGCAATACAGCTTATAGCTAACGCCTACGAATTTACCATAAGCCAAAATCCAGAAGAAGGAATGGTTTCCCTACGGAAATTAAAATTACCGGTTAACAGCCCATATTTTCAAGTACTCAAAACTCGCCTATTTATCTCCATCAACCATTTGCATTATGCCCCTTCGCATCGAAGTATAGGTGAGTACTTGGCAGCGAGATATATCACAAAACAGATTAAGCAAGTTTTGCCCGTTAGGCGTGTACTTGCATTAATCACAGGGTTAGATAAAGGTGTCGTTGCAGCTTTGAGAGGATTGTTAGCTTGGTTGGGTTCTATCTCAAAAGAAGCAAGAGCTGTAGTTATAGGAATAGATCCGCTTGGATTAGTGCTCTATGGCGATGTTAGGAACTTTGCTATACCTGACAAACTATTGCTCTTAGATAGCTTAAAAAACATCGCAGATCAAACTGGCAATATTTACTATCACTACAGTGAAGGAAGGGCATTTTCCGCCATTATATCGCCGAATATGGATGAATCGTTATTGGCGTTACTTAAGATCAATTCATACACAAAACCAAATCAATTATTATCAATGTGTATTCTTGATGGCTTAATGCACTCTGCACCTGCTCCAGCTTACAAAGAGGTGTTGCTGAGTCTCGTAAGAGATGGGCAACAAATTGACCATTTAAGATGGCAAGCACTCAAAGCGCTCATTAATCTTAAAGATAATGAAACTTTGCTAGAGCTGATTGAAGGTATTCGGTTGAATAAAATCGAAGATAAATCCGATGAATTATTAGTAACTTTACTCAGATACTTGTTCCCAGACGTTATACCACCCCAGAAAATTTTTAGTTATTTACATCCTTCTCGAACGGGAATGGGAAGCACATCTTATGACTTCTATTGGAACCATGATTTTCCAAAACTTGTAGATGATAAAGATATTCCAGCCTTGCTTGATGATTTAGCCAGTCGTGAAAGCTTATATTTAAAGCCTGCTGAATTTCGTGATTTATTTGATATGGCTTACAAATTACTTGCAAATGGTTTGAGAATTGTAGGTGACACTATTCCTGCTGAGAGGTTATATACCTGGCTGGGTATAGGCTACGATGATAGCATTCTAGATCATCATCAGAACGACTTTTCCAGTGAAATCAAAACGTGGCTAGAAAATCACCCCGAGCGTTACCTCGAGATACTTAAAATTGGAATTTCAGATATTGAGTCTGAAAAAACACTTTATTTAGCTTCTCAACGTTTAAGACATGCTACACCACCACAATGGATAGGCTTATGGTGGCTTGAACAAGCTTTAGCTCCTAAAAATACAGCGATACAGAATGCTTGCTTTAGAGAGGCGTTTTGGACACTTGGAGAGAAAGCAAGCGATCAGCTCCTCTCATTAGAGTTCTTAGAAAACTGGGTAATTGAACATCATGAATTTACGGAAGCCTATCAATCCCTCATTGTTTGTGAAATATCAGATTGGCGGATAGAACATGCTAAAAATAGAAGGAAATGGAAAGTGCAGCATGATACTGAACTGCAAGAAAAGTTAAAGTATTTTAAAGAACACAAAGAATCAATTGCTGATGGAACTGCACCAGCAGCAGTTCTACATCACTTGGCTTCCGCTTATTTTGAGCATTATTCGAACGTACAAGGTAAAACAGGTCTTGAACGGCTAAGAGATTTTTTAGATGGTGATAATGAACTTTTTACCGCCGCGATAGTTGGAATGTTAAAAGTGCTTGATCGCAAAGACTTACCCGAAAATAAAGAAATTTTTGAACTGGCAACAAAACAACGTCATCATTTTATCCGCTTACCATTCCTGACTGCAATGGCTTTAAGATACGAGGAAAATTCTCAGTTTCTAGACTCTCTTGACGATAATTTAGCCACTAAAGCATTAGCTTTTTGGTATAGCTATGGTGCTGGTAACGAGCCATTATGGCTCAAGCCATTGAGCTTTGCGAAGCCTATATTGGCAGCAAAAGTTATTATTGAGTATATGAGCGCCATGCTCACTGGCAAGGTAAATTTCATTTATGGGCATTACGCTTTGGCGCATGATCCTGAATATCATGAAATTGCACCACTTGTTGTGTTGCCATTACTTGAAAAGTACCCTACAAAAGCCTCTGTAGATCAAGCCGCTTGCCTAGAATCACTTCTAAAATCTGCAATACAATATGTAGATCACAAACAACTGCTTAAATTAATAAAGAAGAAGTTGACACGCACAAGTATGGATATTTTGCAGAGAGTCTACTTATTGGCGACTGGGATGATTTTAGCGCCGAAAGAGTATCTAGCGAAAGTTACGAGTTATGTTGAACAGAGTTCTGAGCGAATAAATCATCTTTCTAGCTTTTTATATTCCGGTAGAAGTTTAAAAAATGAGAATCATGAATTAACTCTACCTACGATAGAGATGCTAATAGAATTACTGGGGCCACGTAGCAATCCTCGCTGGCCTGATGGTGGTGGCTTTGTTACGCATTCAATGCATGATGGAGATTATGTCAATTCATTAATCGTGCGCCTAAGTGAAAATGTAAGTCAAGAAAGCAAGCAAATAATTGATCATTTGCTCGAGTTGACTGAATTATCTGAGTGGTATGATACTTTGCGTAATGCTAAAAAAATTCAGATTACTAATCGAAGGGAAGCAATTTACCAGCATCCCAATCAAATGGAGGCCGCTAATACATTAAATGCGTTATCCCCTGCCAACGCATTTGATTTAGCCGCTATTGTATTGGATGAGTTAGATCGACTTAAGCGTGAAATGCATACGTCAAATTTAAACGCATACACACGTTTTTGGAATGAAGATAGCTACAGTAATCCAACGACTCCGAAAGTTGAAAATAGCTGCAGAAATTATTTAGCAGAGAAATTCAAAGATAAGTTTTCACGTTTGGATATTGAAGTTGATCCGGAATCACTTGCGGCAGACAGTAAACGTACCGATATTCGGCTTACTTATCACAATAATGGTAAAACGTTCTATTTACCAATAGAGATTAAATGCAACTCAAATCGAGAGTTATGGACGGCGATTCATAATCAATTAATACCGAAATATACAATGGCAATTGAAACTCAAGGTAGAGGTATGTACCTTGTGCTTTGGTTTGGCGCAGATAAAATGCCATCACCACCGAGTGGGAAATTACCAAAGTCACCTGATGAACTTCAAACACGATTGATTGCAACGATGACTCACCAAGAACAAGCACTTATTGATGTATTTGTTCTTGATGTTTCAAAACTGTAAATTTAAATTACTTCAACACATACTTTGCAAATGGTGAAATGTATTATGAAAACATTAGTGCTAAATTTATGCATGAATTAGATTCAAAAGAAAAATATATTCTTGAAGTATTGCTTGATGGCACCTCAAAAAATGCTGATGGCATTGATTATCTTTCATTCCGCGCTCATCACTTTAATGCTGTAGAGTTGATTGATAGGCTTGAGGGTCAAGGATATATACTGCTTGATCAAGGCCACCACTATTTCCTAAGTCTAACCGCACTGGCACAAATAGACAAAGCACGAGCCATTGAGATACTTAATAATGCCGAGAAATTGTTTCGTGCGCTTAAAGATCATTACTTAGTGACACAACATGATGCTATAGGCGTGGATAAATTGGCTAACAAAATAGGCCTTGATCAAAATGTAGTCCGTGAAACATTGAGTTATATGATAGAAGGGACATGGTGGGGTGGCCGCTCAACAAATTTTTTTGGGGATTCTGAGGCATATATCCAACCATCAGAAACAATATTAAAATTTGATTCCTTTACTGATATTGTAAAGCAACTTCGGAGTTGGCAATCCAAACGAATCAAGGATAGGAGACAAGCTTTAGCTCAAGCACTTCTTATGCACCCCACTATGCCCAATGAATCTGCTCAGCCTGTAGTTAACATCCCAAGACTTCTGTGAAAACTGGCATTACTTGTGATAGTAGCTTTACAGTAAGCCAACTTGATTGCTTTTGATTGGTAACTTCCATTATTACTCCTAATTCAACACACCGTGTTGTGCGTTGTTCTAGGTTGTAAGAATGAATGCGCGTTTAACGCGTACAAGTGAAAGCGAAAGTTTTACTAAAACCTTGTCTCTATTGGCTTTCAGAGATTTTTATGTTCAAACTTTCGCTAGAAGTTTCAAAGTTTTCATTAAAAATTACGTTTGCGAAAGATTTTTTTACCGTTTCAGGACTAAATAATTTCTTCCCTCCCCTTTTAAAGACTCCTGCCTTAGCAAGTGACTGCGCAACTTTATCTGCCAATAAACTAGTTTTGGTGAGTAATGTTGAATCATCTTTTACTAATTGACGAGCGAAATATCTTGCCGGTATGTACCAAGGTAGAGATGGGTTTGGGTCTCTTAAATTCTTGATGAACCACGGCTGTAAATTGTCAGATATTATATTTTTCTTAATTTCCTCGTTTAATTTTTCATCCTCACTTGTAGTAAGTGGCATTTCACTTTTAAGATAATCCATTACTTCCTGTTCCGAAAATGTGGCATCTTCAAACAGCCTGTTATCAAGTTTTAAACGCCTCAAAGTAATGGGGCTATATGGCATTAAGATTCCTTCTGAAATTCCGCGCTCTAGGCTTTCTCTGTAATGAATTTGAGCAAGTGTATGTTCATCAGAATTATCAGCCCATCCATTTAGTTCACAAAGTTTGCTTGCTAATTGGTGCGCAAGAAATTCACCGCTTATTAATTTCATTTTTCACCTTATCCAAAAATCTTTTTATTCATCCGCTCAACCACGCCAGTGGTATGACCTTCTGATAAATGAGCATATCGTTGAACCATTGCCAGTGTCTTATGGCCTAGTATTTCGGCAATTTCGGCAAGTGTCGCGCCATTCATTGCCAGCTCACTGGCGGCACTATGGCGTAAGTCGTGAAACTTAAAGTTTTCAATACCAGCCGCTTTCAAAGCAGAGAGCCAAGGACTACGAAGTTCGGCAGGTTTATTAGGATTAGTACCCGCAAATAATAACTTGCTGTCAATTCGCCGTATCTTGTTTAATTCCTTCAACACTTCAAGCGCATGCCCCGTAATTGGTAGGGCTCTACGTTCACCATTCTTAGTTTCGTGAAGGATTGCGCGACCACGATTAAGGTCTACATCATCCCATGTTAAATTCATTACTTCGCCTTGGCGGGCGCCTGTTGAAAGCGCCAACACTGTTACAGCATAGAGGTACGGATTAGTAGAATTTTTACAGGCCGCTAATAGGTTTGTGCGTTCATCCTTTGACAGAAAGCGGACTCGCCCGCGCGGTTCAGTAGGCTTGGTGACTTTACGCATAGGGCTGTCATCAATCCACTGTTTTGTATTAACGCCGTAAGTAAAGCAGACAGACAGCGCCGCAAGGTATCTCACAACCGTTGCGGGGCTTCGTGGTGTGGTATTACGTACTAGGCCCGCAAGTAACTTATCCTTACACTCAACGATTAAATTCGGCGTAACCTCTGCCAACGAATATTCGCCAATCTCGGATTTCCACCACAATAGCTGTGTTTCTTGATTTTTAGCGTTCTTAGGTTTTTTGGGTAATTCAACTTTGATGTAACTATCAATCAACTCACCTAAAGTATGGCGTTTCGATTCAGCGGTTTTGAAGTGACGACCTTCTTTGATTGCGCTTTCGGTAGATGCCGCCCATGTATTAGCGTCAGTTTTGCGTTCAAAGGTTGCTGATTGTGTGGGATAGCCTTTAATCCTAACTTTCACACGATATGACACATCGCCATTTTCGCTGATTCGTTTTTCAATATTTGCCATGTTATGCCCCGTGTTATTAATCCTTAACAACACAATACAACAAATGGCAATAAAGTACAACTACGGATTCATAATCCGATAACCTATGTAATAAATACTATATAAATCAATTAATTGAAATACATTAAATTAATTTTGGGGCACTACAGGGGCATTTAATAAATAAATAGGTGGTTTTTATTAAATTTTAGCCCTAAAGCTTGTATTGAGGCACCGGCATTAATAGCTGACAAATCGTTATTTTTTGATAGGTATGCCTTTCAATTAAATCAAAGACAATTGGTGACCGTTCAACACACTTGATGGGGCAATTGATGCGGTTTTTTTCCGTGAGTGCCCCGCCAGTGCCCCACGACTTAAAAAAGAAAAAGGCCTACATCGCTGTAAGCCTTATTTCAATTGGTGGCCCCCCTGTGAGTCGAACACAGTACCAACGGATTATGAGTCCGCTGCTCTAACCAAGCATGAGCTAGGGGGCCGAAACTTTTAAACTGTTATTAGTCTTGTCCTATTTCTAAAAAGCTGCGTAAGCGTTCTGAACGTGTTGGATGACGTAATTTACGCAAGGCTTTTGCCTCAATTTGGCGAATACGTTCACGCGTCACATCAAATTGCTTACCTACTTCTTCTAGCGTATGGTCGGTATTCATTTCAATACCAAAGCGCATGCGTAATACTTTTGCTTCACGTGGGGTAAGCGATTCTAACACTTCGCTGGTTGCATCACGTAAGCTGGCGTAAATCGCGGCATCGACTGGCGCTAAAGTTTGGCCATCTTCAATAAAGTCACCTAGATGTGAATCTTCATCATCGCCAATTGGCGTTTCCATTGAAATTGGTTCTTTACTGATTTTTAAGATTTTACGAATCTTATCTTCAGGCATTTCCATTTTCTCTGCGAGCAATGCTGGATCTGGCTCCACCCCTGTTTCTTGCAAAATTTGACGGCTGATACGATTCATTTTGTTAATCGTTTCTATCATATGCACGGGAATACGAATGGTACGCGCCTGATCTGCAATTGAACGGGTAATCGCTTGGCGAATCCACCATGTGGCATAGGTTGAGAACTTGAAACCGCGACGGTATTCAAATTTATCCACTGCTTTCATTAGGCCAATATTCCCTTCTTGGATTAGATCCAAAAATTGCAGGCCACGGTTGGTGTATTTTTTTGCAATAGAGATCACTAACCGCAAGTTAGCTTCAATCATTTCACGCTTGGCACGACGCGCGCGCGCCTCACCGGTGGTCATTTGCTTATTAATTTCTTTAAGCTCTTTGATTGGAATGCCGACGTTCTTTTCTAAATTAATCAAACGTTGTTGTTGATCTAAAATAGAGTGGTTATAACGAATTAGTTTTTCAACATAAGGCTTTTCAGCTTTAAACTCTTCTGCAAGCCAGCTTAAATTGCTTTCATTGCCAGGGAACGATTTAATGAAATGCAAACGCGGCATGCCAGATTTATCCACGCAAAAGTCTAGGACTTTACGCTCGTGACCGCGTACGGTTTCAACCAATTCTCGCACTTGGTCGCACAAACCTTCTACTTGTTTTGGTGAAAATCTGAACGCCGTCAATTCTTCTAAGATTTCAGCCAATAATGCCTGATATTCAGGGTCTTGCGAACCGCGTTCTGGCAAGATTACCATCATTTTTTTATGTGCAACGCGTACAATAGCAAAGCGCTTAATGACCTCTTCTTTTAACTTGGCTAAAGCTTCGGCAGAAATTGCCGCCGCTTTTGCACCGTCTTCATCGGCATCTTCTTCGTCAACCTCATCTTCAGCCTCATCATCATCTGATTCGACCACTACAGGCTGTGCTGGAGTAATATCAGATTCGATCAAGCCATCAACTAAGTCATCAACGCTTAATTCGTCATCTTCAACCTTATCAATCATCACCAGCAAAGCGGCAATGGTCGTTGGACATGCGGCAATCGCTTGCACCATGTGTTTAAGGCCATCTTCAATGCGGCGTGCAATTTCAATTTCGCTTTCTCGCGTCAGCAAGTCTACTGTTCCCATCTCACGCATATACATCCGCACTGGGTCTGTAGTCCGGCCAAAGTCTGAGTCTACCGTAGCTAGCGCTTGCTCAGCTTCAGCAACAGCATCATCATCGGTCACGGCTGGTGGTGAATCGGACATTAACAACACTTCAGCATCAGGCGCTTCTTCGTACACCTGAATACCCATATCGTTAATCATGCCGATAATGCCATCGATTTGCTCAGAACCTTGCACATCGTCTGGTAAGTGATCGTTGATTTCAGCGTAAGTTAAATAGCCACGCTCTTTACCCAAAATAATCAGGGTTTTCAGGCGCGTGCGGCGTTCCTCAGCATTAGCTTCTTGCAGCTCCGGGCTAACAATCTCTATATTCTTTTTATCAGCTAATTGGTCGCTTTTCTTTGGTCTTGCCATCACTTACCTCTAATTTTATACATCGACTATGCTTATTACCGACATCTGCACATGGTGAATATGATTACTGCAACCGAGCATTATAACAGAATTAAGCTCTATTTTGACTGGGTTTATTGCCTAAACTTTTCAGTAAGGTCCGTTCATTTTCCGTGAGCGCACTCAATGGCTTTTCACTGATTTGCGCTAACAATATCCCCTCTTTTTTTTGCACATAAGCATCATGTAGCTGACGCCTTGCGCCAGCAAGTTCTAGTGCCATATCTAAAGTTTCGTCCAGAACATTTAATTCGCGCTCTAGCTCGCTTAACACTTTTGCATCTACGCGATTTTCAAGCTCACGCATAATGACTACAGGTTTAGAGTGAGGATGATTCAAGCAAGTTTCAATAGTCTGCTGCAACAATATATCTTCAACCGAATCCCCTTCAGCCCAAGATAGATCGTCTCGACTAGCCATCGCCGGCTGCATTAACAACATTAAACAGTAGCGTTTTTGCATGGATAATGTCGTGCGCGTTAGCTTGGGCCTAACATTCAGAGGCGTCTTATTCAAACTTGGCAACTTGAGTAAGCTTTGCATTTCTTCTGCAGATAATTGCGCAAGCTCAGCGACTTTTTTTCGTAAAAACATCGCGCTACGTGGTGCGGTAATTAGCTGCAGGATAGGCTCAGCCTCGTTTAAAAACCGCACTCTATCCTCCTGGCTTTGCAAGCTGTTATTTTCACTTAAATGCTTCAAAATGAATTGTGACAATGGCATTGCCACCTTAACTTCTGCCTCAAACTTCTCTTTACCAAACTCGCGCACATATGAGTCTGGATCATGCTCTTTTGGTAAGAATAAGAAAGATAGCTTCAGCCCATCGGTGAGTGCAGGCAGTGCGCTCATCGCAGCACGCCAAGCCGCCGTAAGGCCAGCATTATCGCCATCAAAACAGAATACAACCTCATCGGTTTGCCGCATCAACTTGGTGATGTGATAAGGCGTAGTGGCGGTACCCAACGCAGCGACGGCATACTCAATACCAAATTGCGCCAACGCCACCACATCCATATAACCCTCAACCACCAAAGCCCGGCCGGCATCGCGAATCGCTCTACGGGCTAAAAACAAGCCATAAAGTTCATGACTTTTTTGAAACAATGGCGTTTCAGGTGAGTTGTAATATTTAGGCGTGTCTTCAGGGTCGATGACGCGACCTCCGAAACCTATCACCTGACCTTTTTGGTCATGAATAGGGAACATAATACGATCACGGAAGCGATCATACCGCCGGCCTTGGTCATTTTCGACGACCAAACCAGCAACGGTTAATGCCTCATTCTCATAATGCGGAAAAATACTTTGTAAATTTTGCCAGGCAGCTGGTGCATAGCCAATTTGAAATTTAGCCGCCACCTGCCCACTTAAGCCGCGAGCTTTAAGATAATCAATGGCACGCTGTGATTTTTTTAGCTCTGCTTTATAAAAATTGGCAGCCTGCTGCAAAGACTCTTGCAAGCCAACCACAACTTTTGGCGCAGGTTTCGCCGGGTCGTATGCTTCTTGCGGAACGGTCAGCCCAGCCATTTTGGCAAGATCTTGAATAGCCTCAACAAAGCTTAAGCCTTGGTATTCCATCACAAAGCCAATGGCGGTGCCATGCGCACCACAGCCAAAGCAATGATAAAACTGCTTAGTAGGGCTTACGGTAAAACTGGGAGATTTTTCATTATGAAACGGACAGCAGGCAGAATAATTGGCGCCTGCTTTTTTGAGCGGCACAGACTTATCAATGACGTCGACAACATCAACGCGATTAAGCAGTTCTTGAATGAAGCTTTCAGGTATCAAAATTTATCTGCATTTACCAAAATTAATCTAAATTTACACATTACTAGATTGAACAAGCGCAATGCCAGCTAGATCTAACTCATATCCGTAATTTTAGCGTGATTTACAGAACAAAAAAGGAGCAATAAGCTCCTTTAATATTGGTTATGCTAAGCTTTTACTAACTCAAGCTAAACGCGTTTTAATCAATCCAGATATTTTGCCCATATCAGCGCGCCCTGCCACCAGCGGCTTGATTGCCGCCATGACTTTGCTCATATCTTTAATGCCTGCCGCACCGGTATCTATGACCACTTGCTCTAAGATGGCTTTAACTTCATCTTCGGTCAGTTGTTGCGGCAAATAAGTTTGCAACACGGTAACTTCAAACTTTTCTATATCTGCTAAATCATGTCGATTTGCTGATTCATATGCCGTGATTGAATCACGACGTTGCTTCAACATTTTTTCAATCGCGGCAATAACATCAGCATCACTTAATTCAATGCGCTCGTCCACTTCGCGCTGCTTAATAGCCGCTAGTAGCAAACGAATCGCCCCTAAACGCGCGCTATCTTTTGCACGCATCGCGGTTTTCATGTCTTCAGTAATTAGAGCTTTTAATGTCATGCTAGCAATCTAAACAATGGTAATTAAAACGGTGTTTAGAATAATTTTGCTGGAAGCGTTTGTTTGAGTAAACGACGATATTGACGTTTAACTGCAGCAGCAGCCTTACGTTTACGCTCCCAAGTTGGTTTTTCGTAAAATTCGCGCGCGCGAAGATCATTCAACAAACCAGTTTTTTCAATTAAGCGTTTAAAACGGCGAAGGGCAACGTCAAACGGCTCATTTTCTTTTACGCGTACACTAGACATTCGTTCTCTCTTATCGGCAACAATATTTAATAGGTTATGCTCAAGTCTGTAAATCTTCGTGAGCGCTTTACAACGCTCAAGGTTTATAAACTGAGAAAAGCCGGCTATTTTAATCGTATAATCGTTTTTATTCAATTACTTTTATGCATTTGTGCTGCAAATGTGTATAAAGTCACTTTTTAAAGATTATATTTAGCAAAAAATGGACGCAAATTATGTTAATTCTTGGTGTTGAATCATCCTGCGATGAAACAGGGCTTGCATTATACGATACCGAGCTTGGATTACTCGCACACGCCTTGCATTCTCAAGTAGAAATGCATGCAGAATATGGCGGTGTTGTGCCTGAGTTAGCATCACGCGACCATATTCGCCGAGTACTACCGCTGACTGAACGCGTGCTTCACGATGCCAATAAAACCTTGCAAGATATTGATGCAATTGCCTACACGCAAGGCCCAGGCTTGTCTGGCGCATTATTAGTAGGCACTAGCTTTGCTGAATCGCTGGCCTTTAGCCTACAAATACCCACCATGAACGTGCATCACCTTGAAGGCCATTTACTCGCGCCATTGCTAGAAGCTAATCCACCAGCCTTTCCGTTTGTAGCACTGCTAGTTTCAGGTGGTCACAGCCAATTAATGCGCGTTGATGGCATTGGCGAATACATATTACTAGGTGACACCTTAGATGATGCCGCTGGCGAGGCATTTGATAAAACGGCTAAATTATTAGGCCTAGGCTACCCCGGTGGCCCGGCGCTAGCCAAAGCCGCAGAAAGCTCTAAGTCGAACGGCACTAACCCACGCTTTAAATTACCACGGCCATTACTTAATAGTGGTGATTTAAATTTTAGTTTTAGCGGTCTAAAAACGGCAGTATTAACGCTCAGCAAGAAACATCAACCTTTAAATGCAGCCACCACTGCTGATATTGCATGGGAGTTTCAAGAGGCGGTGACAGATTTATTAACGGCTAAATGCATGAGCGCATTACGTGAAACGGGTTTAGATAACTTAGTTGTTTCCGGCGGCGTGGGTGCAAACTCAAAGTTGCGAGAAAAACTAAATGCAGCAACTCAACGTAAGCTTTGTAAAGTGAGCTATCCGCGTTTGGAATTTTGCACCGATAACGGTGCAATGATTGCCTTTGCTGGAGCCATGCGATTAAAAGCCATGCAAGAGGAACATGGTAATAAGCATTATAGTTTTAGTGTGCGGCCACGTTGGGATTTAGCTGAGTTACAGAAACCTTAATTTTACTGGTGCGCATCGGTGGTTAATTTATTTCTTACCGAACCCAGACTCTGTACCCGCCAATAACTTTTGTATATTCGTTCTATGGCGCCATATCAACAGTATAGACATGACTATCACCGCAATAACATAATCCTTATAGGCCGACAATAACAGCCAAGCGTACACTGGGGCAAGCGCGGCAGCCACAATGGCGCCTAATGAAGAGTAGCGCGATATGGCGAACACTAGCGCCCAGGTCAGCATTGCTGCCAAACCTAGCATAGGTGAAATCGCTAGCATCACACCTAAAGCGGTTGCCACACCCTTTCCACCTTTGAATTTATAAAAAATTGGGTATAAATGGCCTAAAAATACAGTCATAGCAACGGCGCTGACTACCCACATCAGCATGCCAGATTGCAGCGCCAGCCAAACTGGAAACCAGCCTTTAAAGGCATCGCCTAGTAGCGTCAGTGCAGCGGCAGATTTTTTACCGCTGCGTAGCACATTAGTGGCTCCAGGGTTGCCAGAACCGACCGTACGCGGATCTGGCAGGCCAAACAATTTGCTCACCAATATGCCAAAGGCGATGGAGCCTAGCAGGTAAGCGGCTACAATCCAGATGACTGGAATTACGGTAACAGGAATAAAACCTAACTCATTCATTTCGCCCAACCCTCTTGTGATGCACTAAAATGCAAGCAACCACATTCTAAACCATAGCAAAATACTCGGTATTATATTTTTGTAGTTATTAAATTTTTTAGGCCCGTTACTTTATGGACATCATATTTTTAGAACAAGTCAAAGTACAAACCAAGCTAGGTGTGCCCGCATGGGAGCGCATGCTAGCGCAAACCATCATTCTCGATATTGAAATTGGCTACGATTTAAGCAATGCCTGTAAAAGTGATGCGATCGCCGACACCCTAGACTACGGCGCCGTGGTAGAGCGCATCCGCGACACGCTAAATACACATAGCTTTCAATTGGTAGAAGCCTTAGCAGAGCATGTATGCCAATTGATTTTGGCTGACTTTGGTGCTTTGAGAGTGAAAATTAAAGTAGCTAAACCAGGAATATTGCCAGAATTAAAAGCGTTAGGCGTGACCATCGAAAGAGAAGCTGTAAAACAAAAAGTGTGATTTAAAAATGTTAGGGCGTCGTTGGAGATGGATTTCAATAAGCCTGAAACTCATGCTAAAAACATCAAAAACAGATGCCCTGCGAGGCAATATCGACGGACCTCCCAGAGCATCTGTTTTAATGATATTTGGCAATTTAGCTTTAACGTTAATCATGCGCCAAGACACACATGATACCAAGTCAGCCGTAAAGCTAATTTAATGCAGCTTAACTTGCGATTCAGTACGGCGGGTAATAATCCGCGCTAAAGTCTGCAATGCCATACTCCAAAAACCATGTAGCGCCATCAAATGCATTTTATATAAGGACTTATACATGATGCGGGCAAACATGCCTTCTATGAAAAGACTTCCTCCAGTGATAGACCCCATTAAACTGCCGACCGTTGAGTAACGCCCTAAATTGACAAGTGAGCCATAATCTCGATAGGTGTACTCTGGTAAATCCCTTTTACCGACAATGCGGCACTTAACCGTTTTAAATAACATAGAGGCCTGCTGATGCGCCGCCTGCGCGCGCGGTGGCACCGTTTCATCGGCCTTACCAAGCACGGGGCAAGCCGCACAATCACCAAATGCGAATATATTTTCGTCTCGTGTTGTTTGTAAGGTGCGATGTACCGTTAGCTGATTAATGCGGTTTGTTTCTAAGCCGTCGATTTCTCGCAAAAAATCAGGGGCTTTAATACCCGCAGCCCATACTACCAAAACAGACGGAATGAATAAGCCACTATGTGTAAATATGCCTTTGTCAGTCACTTCGGTAACACGTTCACCAGTATAAAGATTGACGTGTAGTTTTCTCAGTTCTAAATCCACCGAATGAGAGAGTTGCGCCGGAAGTGCCGGCAATACACGGTCGCTGGCTTCTATCAATGAAATTTTAATATCATGGTCGGGATCAATTTTATCTAAACCATAAGCAGCAAGTTCACGAGTGGTATTGTGTAACTCCGCAGACAACTCCACGCCTGTTGCGCCAGCGCCTACAATGACGACTTCTAGCTGGCCAGCCTGCACTGGCGCAACTTGCGTTTGCGCTCGCAATAAGGCATTGTGTAAGCGGCGATGAAACCGCTCGGCCTGCTCTTGCGTATCTAAAGCAATTGAGAACTCATCAGCACCTTTCACGCCAAAATCGTTGGTTGTACTGCCAACCGCAATGATTAAAGTATCGTATTGCAAGGTGCGCCTAGGAATAACCTCGACACCATCCTCATCATAATGTGGCGATATTGAAATTTCACGCTTGGCTCGATCAAGCTTATCCATGCTACCCAGCCGAAATTTGAAATGATGCCAATGCGCCTGAGCAATGTAAACCAACTCATGCCGCTCAGGATTCATGCTGCCTGCTGCGATTTCATGCAACAGCGGCTTCCATACATGCGTTTTTGACTTGTCAATCAGCGTAATCAGTGCTTTTTCTTTGCGGCCTAAACAATCACCTAGCTTCGTCGCCAGCTCTAATCCGCCCGCACCTCCACCCACAATCACTACATGATGCAGTGAATTATTAACTGTATTTTCCATGTAAACCTTAATTGAAAATCGCTTATGAAAATACGTTTCAAACACCCAGTAGCGCATTTAAATGCATTATTATCTCAAGCTATTATGTTTAATCTAACAAAAAACGGCTACTGCAATTATACAGTAGCCGCTTAAGTGACAAGTGCTACGAACAGCTTTTGACTGCCGGCACTTTAGTTAAACATTTAGTTTAACCAAGGCGTTTCACCACCACCAGTATACTGAGTGCGTAACCAAGCGATAATCTTCAAAATAGTGTCGGTATCTAAACCGTCGCCTGTATGGCCGGCAAGCTGCGCATGCCAAGTGAGCATGCTACCGCGCGCCGTTGCACCTTTACCATTCGTTCCACCAGCAATCGTCTCAAACATACCTTTATCAGTATTATGTTTTGGATATTCCCATTGTGCATCAATAATGCTTGGGCCCATTAAGCCATTAGCATTGCCACCGTGACAGCCGCTGCAACCCTGAAAGTTGAATTGTTTATGACCAGCTTTTGCTGCTTCAGCATCTTTAGCATAAAGTTTTGTGTATGGGTTTTTACACGTCGCCAGAAACTCTTTTGCTTCAGCTGTATCTGTCGCCAGCGCTTTAATCGCTAGAGGGCTATTGTCTTTTGTAGAAACCAAATTACATGTTTCACCAGAAGCTGCTGTTGATGACGAGGCAGAACCAGCCTCTTTTTTATTGCAGCCACTTAATGCGACTAACATTAGCACTAAGACTAAACTAAACTTACCTTTACTCATTTTCAATCTCCCGATTCTAAAATATTAGCTCTAAAATTCAAGCTCTATTATTAACAAGTTCTAATCTTAAATAATCATTTAACACCATGGCTTTACACCTAGTACCAGCTGAAACCGACGCATAAAAAAACGGCTACTGTAATTATACAGTAGCCGTTTCAGTTATTACAGCATCTATCAGCTTTTGGCTAATAGTGCATTTTATACAATTATTTCAACCAATCCTTAGTACCATCACCTTTGTACTCAGCACGAATATAGCCAATAATTTTCAATATGTCATCAGTTGCTAAACCGTCACCAATATGACCGTCTAATGATTGATGCCAAATGTACATCGTACCACCTGAAACGCCTGGTGTACCACCAGAAATAGTTTCGAACATTCCTTTGTCTGTAGAGTCTTTAGCATAAACCCAGCGACCGTCGTATGCACCTTGACCACCATTTTTACTTAGTGACGGAGCCATAACGCCTTCTAATTTACCACCGTGGCAACCAGAACAACCGTTGTAGCCAAAAAGTTTTTTACCGCCAGCCTTAACTAAGGTAGGGTCCGCTGCATAAGCTTTTGTATATGGATTTATACATGTTTCCAGAAATGATTTTGCTTGTGGCGTATCAGTTTCTGATGCTTTTACTGGCAATGGCGAACCGTCTTTTGTAGAAACTAAATTACAAGCTGCGCTTGCTTGAGTTGACAAAGTTAAACCTAAAAACCCAAGCACTGTAATTAATAATGCTGCTTTAATCGCTTTATTTCCGAACATGTTATCTCCTAGTTTATTCATTTTAGCTACTGCCAACGATGTTATCGCATTGTTGAACACGCCTTTACACAACGTACTTAATATTTAATCGGTTGACGTATTACCCGAAACAATACGCCTCAAATTGAAGCTTTTTATTTACAGCTAAACCTAACTGACTTTCAACTGCCTAGATTTAAATTACAGCTCTATGAACTCTAAGAACCGTAACCTTAATATGTGTATTGTACTAAAAAATTGCCGTTGCAATGATACAACGGCAATTTAACATCCATTACTGCACTACATACAGCATTTCATCTATCAATATTAGTGCAATTTTACTCTGTTTTTGCTTTAGCGTCAGCGCGTACTTCTCTTTCACGCTCAATATCTTTACGATAAACTTTCATTACACTGTCGCCTTCAACAATGTGTACATGTGGAATACCGAAATCATCTAATATTTTATTGATCTTATCTTGGTTTCTATCTAACGCCCCTTGAATCATTTCCATGCGTTTTTTATCACCTTTACGCACACCAATTGAAATGTTCCAATACTCTTTACCTTTTACGTTGGTATTTTCGTACTCAGGAATATTCACTGTGACCAATGGTACTTTAGATTGTTTTGCAAAATAGCCACCAATCGGACCCCAAACAATGGCTACATCAATATCACCTTTAACCAAATCGTCCACCAAATAGCTTGG
>CAINBI010000006.1 GCA_903846555.1 uncultured Pseudomonadota bacterium | reverse complement strand
TTAGGGTATACATGAAAAAACGCTGGTTACTTAATTTGGTGATGTTATGTGTGGTGGCTGGTTTAGTCACATTTCTATATTGGCGACCTAAACAGGCTGCTGTACAAGAAAATACCTACGAAATCTCTAGTTATAAACTAGCCGAATTCAACGCCATTAGTGTGGAGTTTCCCACCAAAGCGGCAGTTACTTTTGAAAAAGTCAATGGTTTTTGGCGCTTAACGGCCCCTAAACAAACCCGTGCAGACCAAGCCTCGGTACAGCGTATTTTGTCAATTATTGCAGCTAAATCTAAAGATAAAATTGTCACTAGCGATTTAGAAAAATTTGGACTGAATAATCCATCACTAAAACTTAAACTTTTTAGAGATAAAAACAACGTTGAAGAATTTGCGTTTGGTACGCACAACCCTGTGACTGACGAGCAATACGTATCTCACAAAAACGCAGTTTATCTAATCTCTAGCACCTATGCTGAACATGCAGCGACTCAAGTTATTGAGCTTGTTGATAAAGCGCCGCTAAAGCCCACAGAGAAAGTGGCTGGCTTTGATTTTAGCCGCCTAGAACAATGGGAGGCGACTAAATTAAAGGTAGACTTAGTTGCGGGGCAATGGAAGGTATCTATCCCTGCTGCCAAACCTCAGCAAAATGAGCTTAATGAGTGGTTAGATTACTCATGGCTACATAACTCAGCTAAATCAGTTGAGTTTTATACTCCAGATCGAAAAACCACTTACCCTTCGCTGGAAGTGAAGCTGGAAGATGGTAGCAGCATACATTTTGATAAAATTCAAGAGTCACCTGACCTACTGTTAGGGCGTCCTGATGAAGGTTTGATATATAACTTTCCAGCAGATTCAGGCTTTACTATGCTGAATCCACCTATCAATCTGCCCAACTAGCTGAAAGTAGCACCCTAATAATAAGCTTAAAAGTGACCTATGCCCGAACTCCCAGAGGTAGAAATTACACGTCGAGGGCTTCTAACTCTTATAGGAAAAACTGTTAAATCAGTCACTATTCGTCACCCAACGCTGCGCTGGCCTATTCCGCAACACTTAATCCAAACCCTACCCCATCAAACGCTACACAGCCTTAACCGCCGAGCAAAATACATTCTATGTGAATTTGATACGGGAGTTTTGCTAGTACATCTAGGCATGTCTGGATGCATTCAATTGCTTGATCACAATTATCCGCCCGAAAAACATGATCATGTTGACATTGAGTTTAGTGATGGGCAGGTTTTTCGTCTGCGAGACCCACGCCGCTTTGGTGCAGTGCTATGGATAGATAACAAGGATAACAACCACCCTTTATTAAATAGGCTCGGCCCTGAACCGCTAGAAGACGGCTTTAATGCACAGTATTTACACAAAGCTTTAAGCAAGAAAACCTTAGCCATTAAGAACGCCATTATGGATGGGTATATTGTGGTTGGCGTAGGTAATATCTACGCATCAGAATCACTTTTTCGCGCCAGCATTCATCCTGAAACATCCGCTAACAAACTCACGATTAAACAATGTGAAAAGTTAGTATCAGAGATTAAAAGCACATTACAAGAGGCTTTAATCGCAGGCGGCAGCAGTTTACGCGATTTTTTTGGTACCGATGGTAAGCCAGGATATTTCCAACAAGCGTATTTTGTTTATGGTCGTACTGATGAGCCGTGTAAAGTTTGTGCTAAACCGATTAAATGCATACGCTTAGGGCAGCGCTCTACATTTTATTGTGAGAAATGCCAAAAGCGTTAGCAATCACTATCAAAATTTAAGCATCACTCGAAAACCCGTTACATCCTACTATTAATGCCTTAGTGATCCAGATTTCCTGATCAGTTCTGTTGTAAAAACCACAGTACTGTTAGGCTGGAAACTTGAAGTAAAATCAGCAGTATAACTGCCAGCGTAAGTCTTTTTTGCCAACGCGCCTGTTTTTGTTGTGCTTCAATTAAAGCATTGATAGCCAGCCGTAACGGTGCATCTTGTTCTGCATGTGTTTGCTGGTTTAAAAATTGATGCACCAAACGCGGCATTTGTGGCAGATTCTTTGCAATGTAAGGTAGTTCTTTTTTGAGTGTTTTAGCAATACTACGCCAGCCCACCTGCTCGCTCATCCAGCGTTTTAAAAAAGGCTTAGCGCTTTGCCATAAATCAATGTTAGGGTCTAAATCGCGACCTAAACCTTCAATATTCAATAAGGTTTTTTGTAGCATGACCAATTGCGGCTGAATGACGACGCCAAATTTACGCGACATTTGAAACAGACTTAGTAGCGTACGTCCAAATGAAATATCTTTGAGCGGCTTATCAAAAATAGGCTCACAAATGGCACGAACTGCGGTTTCTAATGCTTCAACGTTGGTATCTTTTGGTACCCAACCAGATTCAATATGCGCTACAGCAACATCCCGGTAATCGCGATTAAAAAAGGCTAGGAAATTACGCGCAAGGTAGTATTTATCTGTGTCGGTGAGCGTGCCCATAATGCCGAAATCTAGTGCGATGTAGCGACCGTCATCAGACACCTGTATATTACCAGGATGCATGTCTGCATGAAAAAAACCATCTCTAAATACTTGTGTGAAAAATATATTGACCCCATCGTGGGCTAACTTACTGATGTCGATACCTTTAGCGCGTAGCACATCAATTTTACTAATGGGCGTACCAACCATGCGCTGCATGACCATAACTTGCTTGCGGCACCAATCCCAATAGACTTCTGGAACAAGTAAATTTTTGTCGGGGAAGTTGCCAGCTAATCGTGCACAGTTCGCCGCTTCTAAGGTTAAGTCTAGTTCGCTATGAGTATGCTCTGCAAACTCGGCTACAACCTCTCTAGGCTTCAGGCGCTTACCCTCAGAGGATAGCGCTTGGAGTAGCCACGCACCTGTATCTAACAGCTCTAGATCATGGTTAATAACACTTGCAATACCTGGACGCAACACTTTAATAGCAACGGGCGTACCATCCAGTAAGTGTGCAAAATGCACTTGTGCAACCGATGCGCTAGCAATGGCAGTTTGATCAAAGTCTAAGAAAACTTGATTGAGTGGTAAATTAAACGCCTGCTGAATGACTTTTTCCACCTCAATAAATGCAAATGGTGGTACTTGGTCTTGCAACTTAGCGAGTTCGTCCGCAATGTCAACTGGGATTAAATCGCGGCGCGTGGAGAGCATTTGACCAAATTTAACAAAAATTGGACCAAGCGCCTCTAGCGCCAACCTAAGTCGTTTACCGCGAGGCTGACTTTTGTTCCGCCAAAATAATAAGCCGTTAATCAGGCTTTGCAATGGTTTTAACTTGGTATGATTCAGAATGATCTCATCTAAACCAAAACGTAGTGCTATAAAAATGATATAAAAAAGCCGAAAAATACGCATAAATTTATGAATTACGATCTACAGGAGTGCTGTTAAAGTTTGGTTTTTGGTTTGGTTCTTGTGATAATTTAGCTAATTTTTTTTCAAACCGATCAACATCTGCACGCAGAATATCGACCTGCGCATTAAATTCTTCTACATGACGTTTCTTAGCAATCATTGGTCTTTCTTCTTGCCAATATTCGCTAAGCATTTCTGCTAGGTTAATTCCAACTTCCTTTACTGAAACAGCTGCGTCACGTCCTAACGCTCCAATTTTATTGGCAGGAATGTCGCCGACCAATTTACTTAAGTCATCTTCGTAATCCCATCGCATATTAGCAAAAACTTTGGCTAATTCTGCGGCTAAATGCGTATCACCTTCAATAATAATCTGCATTTTTGCAGCCTCATCTTTAGCCATTAAACGAAGTAATAGGCTAGGCGAAATGTTGATGGTTGCATCAGCTACATTGGTTTCTCCTGCAATCGCCAAGCTGCCATTTTCTAAAATCACTAAACTGGCAGCAATAAGGCCAATGTTAATCTGCACCGATTTTGCTGCAAAAGGCTGCAACATTGTGTTAGCCCAGCTATTTTGAGAAATGATGTGCTGTAATAATCTTGTAGATAATGCTTTTAACATAGCTGAAGTTTCATCAGGTTTTATAGCCTTTATGTAAAGCCACAACACCAGCGGCAAGGTTGTAGTAATCCACTTTATTTAGGCCAGCATCAATCATCATTTGCTTTAGGGTTTCTTGATCAGGATGCATACGAATTGACTCAGCTAAGTACTGATAACTTTCTGAATCTTGGGCGAGCAATTTCCCCATCAAGGGTAAAAGTTTAAAGGAGTAAACATCATAGACTTTAGACAGCGGCTGCCATACTTTTGAAAATTCTAGCACCAACAATCTACCGCCAACTTTAAGTACGCGGTGCATCTCAGCTAATGCTAGGTCTTTATGCGTCATATTACGCAAACCAAATGCCACAATCACGCAGTCAAAGTAATGGTTGGGAAAGGGCAACTTCTCTGCATCGCATTGCAATGCGGGTACATTCAAGCCAGCATCAAGCATACGATCGCGTCCAACGTTAAGCATAGAAGCGTTAATGTCGGTGAGTATGACTTGACCGTTTACCCCTACTTTTTTCGCAAATAGTTTGGATAGATCACCGCTACCACCAGCTATGTCCAGTACTTTATCGCCTTGGCTAACACCACTAATTTCAACCGCAAAACGTTTCCAGCTACGATGTAGTCCAGCGGACATTACATCGTTCATGAGGTCATATTTACTGGCGACCGAATGAAATACTTCGCCAACTTTTTTTGCTTTGTCTGCTTCTGCAACGGTTTTAAAACCAAAATGGGTATTATGTTCTGTGGTCATCTAAGCTTTTCCGTTTTATTGCTCTTTACGTTTTATTCCAGCAGCGCTTAACTTGCCTAAGTACTCCAGCCATAGCGCCTCATAATCCCGCCCTAAATCATACAAGTAATCCCAAGAATATAAGCCTGTATCATGCCCATCTGAGAATACAAGTTTAACAGCGTAATTGCCAACGGGCTCTATTGCGGTGATGTTTACATCTTCTTTATCTAATTGCAGCACTTCTTGCCCATGACCATGGCCACGCACCTCTGCAGATGGAGAATATACGCGCAAAAATTCGCAAGATAACTGGCACTCAGTATTGTTATCAAATTTAATTTCTAATAATCGTGATGCTTTGTGCAATCGAATATCAATTGGACGCGGTGAATTTGGAGTTAGTCCACTCATACTTTTGCCAATGCTTTTAAAGGTTAGATGATAACAGAATGAGCTAGCTTACTGAGATTGAAGCCGATAAGTAAGCGTAGGTATAACGTCCGTTTATCTTTAAAAATATGCCAACTATCTGAAATTCTATCTGAATGGTCATTAATGTTTGAATAATCATCAATATTTGACTTACATATTTTATTATTCACACGATTGATGATAAAGTTGCTATACGAAATTGTGGATTTAAATGATCATGGCTGAAAATATGTTATCACGTCAATTTGCAGCATACACAGAATGGCGCAAAGCCTTAGTGGATAGGATTTGTGACTATCGTAGCTGGTTAAATGAGCAGGAGCTTAATGATGGGCAAGTTGATCAGCGCATACAGCAACTGTTAGATAGGTTGCGTGAGGATAAACTTAATGTCGCTTTTGTTGCGGAGTTCTCTCGAGGTAAATCAGAACTAATTAATGCCATCTTTTTTGCGGGCTATGGGACGCGCTTATTGCCATCTAGTGCTGGTCGCACCACTATGTGTCCAACAGAATTGCTCTATGACAAGTCCAAACCTACCTCCATTATGTTATTGCCGATTGAAACTCGGTTATCAGATGCCACCACTACCGAATATAAGCGTTACCCTGAGGAATGGAAAACAATCACATTTGACGTAGATTCGAATGAAAGTATGATTAATGCATTCAAGGAGGTTAGTAATACCAAGTCTGTGTCTGTTTTAGAAGCGGAAAAATATGGTTTATTCGACCCTAGCAGTGCAGATGATGCCCTTAGTGTCAATAAAAATGGCACCATCGATGTTCCAAGTTGGCGCTATGCTGTGATTAACTTTCCGCATCCATTACTCGAACAGGGCTTGGTGATATTGGATACACCAGGTTTGAATGCGATTGGTACAGAACCTGAGTTAACGCTAAATATGCTGCCGAATGCACATGCGGTCATATTTATCCTAGCCGCAGATACAGGTGTTACAAAGTCTGAGATTGATGTTTGGCGTCAATATATCAGCGGCACACGCTGGAGAAAAAAAGGCCGATTGGCGGCGCTTAATAAGATTGATGGTCTTTGGGATGAGCTAAAGAGTGAGGCTGATATTGAAGCCGAGCTTACCAAGCAAATTAAAAACAGTGCTGAATTGCTTGGATTAGGCATTGATCAAATATTTCCTGTTTCAGCACAAAAAGGCTTGCTAGCCAAAGTGAATCAGGATGAAAAACTGCTCATCAAGAGTCGCGTTCTAGAGCTTGAGAGAGCCTTATCAGACGAGCTTATCCCATCTAAAAAAGAAATCGTCCGTGATAATACACAAAATGAAATTGAAGATTTAATTACAAATTCACATGTTATTTTAGATGCACGTTTATCAGGTGTTAATGATCAATTAGTTGAGTTGCGCGGTTTACGTGGTAAAAATGAAGACGTTGTAGAACACATGATGAATAAAGTCAAAGTTGATAAAGAAAACTTTGAAAAAGGTTTGCAACGCTATCAAGCTCTACGTAGTATTTTTTCTCAACATACCAATCGCTTATTCACTTTCTTGGGTATGGAGGCACTGAAACTACACGTACATACAACTCGTGAAACCATGATTGATGCGAACTTTACAAAAACCATTCGTTTAGCAATGGATAACTTCTTTAGTGAGCTAAAAAAACGTCTAGTTTCATCCGACATCCAAATTGATGAAATTAAAGAAATGATGGATGTGATGTATGAGAAATTTTCTAAAGATCACGGACTACGTAAATCCATCCCTCCCGTATTTTCAACCTTGCGTTATCGAAAAGAACTGTCAAAATTAGAACGTGCATATAAAGAGCAATTCAATACGGCTTTCAATATGATTGCCCATGAAAAAATAACATTGACGAGCCGGTTTTTTGAAACGCTTGCGAGTCGGGTCGTTCATGTGTTTGAAGTAGTAAATCGAGATGTCGAAAACTGGCTTAAAGCAGTTATTTCTCCAATGGAGTCTCAAGTACGTGAGCATCAATTGCAATTGCGACGTCGCCTAGAAAGTATTAAGCGTATTTATAAAGCGACCGACACTTTGGAGGAGCGCATTTTGGAGCTAGAAGCGATTGAAAAGGGCATTCAAGCGCAGTTGGATGACCTCAAAGTGTTGCGTATGCACATGAAAAATGCATTGGCATTTGAACCAGCACTGGAGGCGATAGCTGCGTAGGGATCAGCAATGAATCTCCATCCTAGATAAAAAGGCTGTGTTCGTAGCCTTTTTATTACTATCCCGATACAACGTATCTACTTATGGGACCTCTATCATTTAGGCAGTCTGATCGTAACAATGGTGCCTTGTTTATCTGGCTCACTTAATCTGGCGATGCTAAAGTTGCCATATAGCGTAGTGACGCGCTCTTGCATGCCTCTTAAACCAAATGAGTTGGCCTTCAGTTTATTACCAACCTCTATTCCCACACCGTTATCACGGATGGTCATTACAATTTCATGATCGCTAGTGATTAAATCAACATAAACATTGGTGGCCTTGGCATGTTTTGCAATATTTGACATTGACTCTTGGCAAATACGAAATAGTGCAATTGCCTGAGCATCTGTCACCGCCACATCTGCCTGATTGCTTGTGAACTGACAAGCGATGGCTAAATGTCTTGCGAACTCTTCTGACTGCCACTCGAGCGCCGCAACTATGCCTAAATCCAGAACATTTGGCCTTAAATCAGTAGAAATTCTGTGTATTTCTTCAAACGTATTATCCACGATTGATTCTAAGCCTTGCGCCTGCATTACCGAGACGTTCTGACCTAGCTTGAGCCGATTAATAATAGAAGATAAACCGATTTTGATGGCCGTTAAATTGCCGCCTAAGTTATCATGTATTTCGCGCGCTATTCTACATCTCTCCTGCTCTTTGATTGATTCCATGTGAGCTGTCAGCTCCGCCAACTCTCGCCTAGTCTGTTCAATCTCATTTTTTTCATTCTTACTTTGGGTAATATTGATCATGATGCCTTCCCACTGAATCGAGTCATCATTAAGTATTCTGGGAAAGGCCCGCAAGTTAATCCATTTGGTATCTTGCCAGCCATCAATCCATACCCGACCTTCCCAGTCCAGTAAACTAAGTTCAATGGCAGATAGTTCAAGTCGTTGGCGTAGCAATCCGCGATCTCTGGCATTCATCAAGGCATAAAAAATCTTAGGGTCCTGCTTTAAATCTTCGACACTCAAGCCTAATAAGGCCTTACATCCGTCGCTTAGATATACGAAGTTTATCTCGCCATCTTTATTAAGTTGAAATTGAAAAACCAAGCCTGGCGTATTGGAAACAATTGCCTGAAAACGTAATTCACTATCGCTCAATGCTTGGGTGGCCTCATCGTTGCGACTTGAATCACTTTTGATCATTAGCGCAAACTCTTGCCGCCCTGATTGCATCACCATCATGCGTAGTTGTCTGCTTTTTATATTACCAATAAGCGGCGCTTGATCTTGCGGCAGGTCGAGGAAAAATGGACTGTGGTTAACCACACAATCCTGCAACGCTTGCTGTGACAGACCGAGTAAGCTTTCAACGCTATGTTGCTTTACGCTGTCTCGGTCGTAGCCTGTATCTTTTAACGCACTGTCACTAACATACACTAGCTGCATGGATGAGGTATCTAAAATGTAGACCTCATTGCTCACCTCGAGCAATAATGCATCTAATAGTGGGCTGATGTGAGGTAAATTCGGCAATGTGGGCGGCCTTTATTGATGAGGTATAGAAATAGTAAAATACGGGAATACCTTTATCAGCACATCGCGATTCGTGAGCTGTATCCGACCTAGTGGACGGGCAAGTCATCAGAATTATGCTGCAATTTTATTTTAAATGTAATACTTGATTAGTCGGATTCCAAAGGCGGCGCTACTTTCAACAGCTCTTCAATGGTGGTTAACCCAGCCGCTACTTTTTCTGCACCGTTAATAATCAGTGGTTGCATGCCTTGTTGTTGAGCTAATTTTGTGAGTTTAGCTAGATCTGTTTCTGGCGTAATTACTTTTCTTAATGCGGGGGTCATAGAGAGCATTTCATAAATACCACTACGACCTCTAAATCCTGTGTTGCGGCATTCTAAGCAGCCAACAGGTTTGTAGATGTGTGCTGGTTTCGGTAGTTTAAACGTGCCAACTAATTCATCCCATTTACTTTGTTCAATCGGCTCTGGTACCTTACAGCTAGTACACAATGTGCGCACCAATCGTTGTGCCATAATGCCTAACACGGTGGAATGAATAAGGTATGAAGGCACACCTAAATCTAGCAGTCGCGTAACGGCCGAAGGGGCGTCATTAGTATGCAAGGTTGATAACACTAAATGCCCAGTCAGCGCGGCTTGAATCGCCATATCTGCGGTTTCTAAGTCACGAATTTCGCCCACCATAATAATGTCAGGATCTTGCCGCATTAGCGTGCGTATGCAATCGGCAAAATTAAGCCCGATATTGGTTTGTACTTGCATCTGATTAAACAGTGGTTCAACCATTTCAATCGGCTCTTCAACTGTACATACGTTAACTTCTGGTGTGGCCAGCGTGCGCAAAGTGGCATACAGCGTAGTAGTTTTTCCTGAACCTGTCGGGCCAGTGACCAAAATAATGCCGTTCGGTGCTTTAGTCCATCTATTCCATATATCAGCCTGCGCTTCGGCAAAACCCAAGGCTAAAAAATCTTTGGCAGAAACATCGGGCGCGAAAATCCGCATCACCATTTTTTCACCAAAGGCAGTAGGCATTGTGGATAAACGCAGCTCGATTTCCTGACCTTCTGCCGATAATGTTTTAATGCGCCCATCTTGCGGGCGACGCTTTTCTATCATATCCATGCGGCCTAGCAGCTTAATGCGACTGGTAATGGCGTTCATGATATTGGGCGGCAGTTGATACACCTGATGTAGCACGCCATCGATTCTAAAGCGCATCATACCCATGTTGCGGCGCGGCTCTAGGTGAATGTCGCTGGCACGCTGTTCGAACGCATATTTGAACAGCCAATCGACAATATTTACGACATGCTGCTCGTTGGCATCTAGGTTTTTATCTTTGCCAAGTTCGATTAATTGCTCAAAATTTTGCACCCCCACAATCTGGCCTGCTTTGGATAAATCTGCTGCCTGCATTGCGCTAGCTAAGCTGTATATTTCTGGCAAGTAGCGACTGACTTCTAGCGGGTTAGCCATCACCAGCTTGATGGTCATCTTTAATACTCGCTCAAGATCCGCGATCCAATCGGTGCTAAAAGGCTCGGTGGTGGCGATGATTGCTTGACCATTTTTAGCCGAAATCGGCATAATTTTCAAGCGTTCAGCATAACCTTGAGAGATGATCTTTGCAGCTGAGCCAAAATCCAGCTTGAGTGGATCGATATGATAGTAATCTAAGCCCGCATGTTCTGCCAGCCAAGCAGATAACCCTTCAACCGTCATAACATTATGTGGCGATTTTAGGTTCTTCCACTTCTGCTCACCAATCACCACCAATGGGTGCAGCTTTGAGCTATCAAGCTTACGATCTTTATAAAGTTTTTCGGCTTGTATTTTATCTATCATCCCATCGCTCACTAGCATGCGCAGCAGATCACCTAAAGCGAGGCGACCTGTCGGGTTTGTTAGCGTAGCTGGTTTAATCATGCTTGAATGCCTTTGTCTTGGTTATTGCTTTACAATATATTAACACGCAAAATTCCAGCCCATAAGCTGCAATATCTATACTAGCCAATAATGCGCCCAACAATACGCATAGATAAATCGATGGCCTGTATGTTTTTTGTAATGGCACCGATTGAGATTCTATCAACACCAGTCAGTGCAATTTCACGGACATTTTCTAAAGTAATGCCGCCAGAGGCTTCTAATATAGCGCGTTTTCCTAACGCATCATTAAGACGCACCGCCTCATGCAATAAAGTATTATTGAAATTATCCAATAGAATACTGGTCGCACCAGCGTCCAACGCGTCTTGCAACTGGTCTAAATTTTCAACTTCAATTTGTATGGTTTTATGCGCATCTAGTAAAAATGCTTGTGTCATTACAGCGCGAATGCTGCCCGCTGCGGCAATATGATTTTCTTTAATCAGAATGCCGTCATATAACGCTAAGCGCTGATTATGCCCACCACCCACGGTAACTGCATATTTCTGAGCTAACCTTAAATGAGGAATGGTTTTACGCGTATCTAAAATTTGCGCCGCTGTTCCAGCAATCGCATCCACATATTTTTTAGCTTCAGTGGCCGTGGCTGAGAGCGTTTGTAAAAAATTGAGTGCACAGCGTTCGCCCGTTAACAGCGTGCGAGCTAACCCCTTAATTTCACACAATGTTTGGTTTTCAACTACGCGCTCACCTTCAGTGACACACCAATCCATTTCCACATTGGCATCAAGCTGTTTAAAACAGGCATTAACCCAATCAATTCCGCAAATAACAGCGGTTTCACGAACAATAATGGTGGCGCTAGCCAGTTGCGTATTGGGGATAAGTTGCGCAGTGAGATCGCCAGTGCCAACATCCTCATCAAGAGCGGCTTGAACTTGGTCACGAACCCTCTGATGAAATGCATTCGACTCAACTGAATCGTTTTTGTTAAATAATGTCATGGTAGTAACAGTAAGATAATGATTGAATTATAGTGCTATCAGTCTGAAATATCAGTAAAAATTACGGTATGGCCTTGGCTTTTTTATATCCCTGTCATTACGTTGGGATTTAATGTTTATTGGCTAGAGTGTGAGATTTGGATTGCTGTGCTGGCTACTGAGTTATTTTTTTGTAAAGTCCACCAATGCCTGCAAGGCGTAAAATAAAACGCCCCAATCTCTCGAGAGGGGCGTCTGTGCTGGTGGGAAAGAGTCAACAAAACAATCCAATAAGAGCCTTTTATATATTGAGTTCTTAGTAATTGTTAGTTTAAGTTGCCCCCATTGTTGCCCCCATCCAACATGGCTGGATTAAGAATTCTATCTGATATAAACATATTTTTAAGCCTGATTCGTTATCCAAATTGTTGATATCAATATACGTAATCTGCCTGATCCATAAGTTAAACGCTATCTTGTGTATAGCGTTTATCTATCTTCATTGTATTTGTATCTTTCAAATGATGGGATGCTACTTTATGAATAGAAAAATACTATATAAAATTTAATATCATGTTTTTGCTGCTAGTTCCATATCTAACTCAATATGTATTTCATTAATCATATTTTCAATCAAACTGTTCAGTTCTTCCGTGGTTCTAGTGTAATAAACTAACTTGATTAGCACTGATATTCAGGCAAGCGCAACCATGCTTCGGTCCGCTTAGATGTAACAGCGGCGGCGCGCAAAAGACGCGGCAGAATGATCTTCAAATTACTCCTCCGATTAAAGCGATACTGGTACTCGGCGAGAT
>CAINBI010000005.1 GCA_903846555.1 uncultured Pseudomonadota bacterium | reverse complement strand
CCAACCCCAAGCCTAAAAATGTGAAGCAGGGGTTCGCCGCACCACCCAATCTTCGTAATAAAGCGCCTGCATCTCTGGATATTTTGGCGCCATCTCTCCCTTGGCGAGGATAAGCACAGCATTTAGCTGAATACCCCACTAGTTTAATCTGTGTGCAACTTTTGTTTTAGGGTTAAAAATATAAGCCTTAAAGATTAGGCAGTATCTGTTCTAAAGCAAATAAATCTGCAATTTTTTCACGTTTTCTAATCACATAGCACTGTTCACCGTCCACCATCACCTCAGCCGCGCGCGGTCTGCTGTTGTAGTTGCTAGCCATGCTCATGCCATAAGCGCCTGCCGACATAATGGCGAGTAAATCCCCTTCTTCTAGCGCCAGCGTTCTATCGTGGCCTAAAAAATCGCCGCTTTCACATACAGGCCCTACTATTTCATAACTGAGTGCGCTGGCTTGGTTGTCGCGCGCTTGCACGGCTTTAATGTCGTGATAAGCATCGTAAAGCGCAGGGCGCATTAAGTCGTTCATGGCGGCATCTACAATGGCAAAGTTTTTCGCTTCTGTGTGTTTGATGTATTCTACTTTAGTCAGCAACACCCCTGCATTGCCCACCAATGCGCGGCCAGGCTCAAATACCAGTGTTACCTCACGCGTACCCAGTTTTTCTAGCATCGCCAGCGCATAAGCCTTAAATTCAGGGGGTGTTTCATCGCTATAACAAATGCCTATGCCGCCACCTAAATCAATATGTTGAATAGGAATGTCGTGTTGTTCTAGCGCATCTACTAGCCATAACACGCGATCAAAAGCATCTAAAAATGGCGCTAACTCAGTTATTTGTGAGCCAATATGGCAATCAACGCCATGAATCGCGATGTTGGGCATGGCGGCAGCTTGCAGATAAATATTTAGCGCGTCTTCATACGCCACACCAAATTTGTTATTTTTTAAGCCAGTAGAAATATAAGGGTGGGTTTTTGCATCCACATTCGGGTTAACGCGTAATGACACTGGCGCCACTTTGCCCAGCGCAGCTGCCACCCGATTCAAGCGGTTTAATTCGCTGGCAGATTCTACATTAAAGCAAAAAATACCAGCATTTAATGCCGCCTGCATTTCAGGCTCGGTTTTGCCCACGCCAGAGAATACGATTTTTTTGGGGTCACCGCCTGCGGCCAAAACCCGCGCCAATTCACCACCAGACACAATATCAAAGCCCGCGCCAAGCTTGGCAAACAAATTCAAAATAGCCAAGCTAGGGTTAGACTTTACCGCAAAGCAAACCAAATGGTTGGTCTGGGCAAAGCCCGCACTAAAGCGCTCAAAAGCCTGTGTAAGTGCCGCTTTTGAATAGACATAACAAGGCGTGCCAAACGCATGGGCAATGTGGTTAAGGGCTACGTTTTCAGCGTGTAGGGTGGTGTTTTTGAGCGTAAAAGAGTTCACGGTGCCAACTTAAAGAATGATGAGTCAATGAATGGTAAAGCTAGTGCTTAGTCGAGGTGTCTTGCGGGTATTGCTGCTCAGGCAGATACAGCGCGCCTTTGGTGCCACAACTATTTAGCACCAGACACATGGCTAAAAATAAAAAAGCGCGTGCGGTATATTTTTGCATAACTAAAAGGCCTGAGGTTGCTAAAAATTAAAAGTCACTGCGTGCAAGGGCTTAATTCGGTGCTTGCAAAAGGCTTATTTTAACCTAAAAACTACATCGCGATTGCTAAAAGAAACTGGAAGTGGATGCCAATAAATGTAAGAGCAACCTAAGCCAGTATTTGGCATCGCCGCATAAGGGGTGCATTAACGTGCATTATTCTGAGAGAAAGATCGCTCCAGGCGCCAGTCATACCGTTTATCAGGGATGATTAACCGATTGTCGGTTGCCGCTAGACATTGATATATACCTTATGCATGATACACATTAGGTTAAAAGGAGACGCAACATGTGTGCAACAGTAGCAAAAGCACGGCTAAACCAAGGGCTAAACCAAGGGCTAAACCAGTCCGTCAATCTGCCAGACCATACACCAGTCTATCCACTAGTGTATCAACGGCCAAACCCACTTGGCTTTACCTTAATTGAGTTGATGATAGTGGTCGCCATTATTGGCATTTTGTCCGCAGTTGCAATACCCGCTTACACAGGCCATGTCACCCGTGGAAAAGCCGCCGAGGCACCCGCTACGCTGGCAGACTTGCGGATAAAGATGGAGCAATATTATCAAGATAATCGCACTTATGTGGGTGGAACGTGTGTACCAGCGAATGGTGCCCAAAATTTCACCTATACATGCAGTACCGCAACCAAAACCGCCTACACCATAACGGCTACTGGCAAATCTGCGGAAGGCATGGCTAATTTCGCCTTTACCATAAATCAAGACAACGTCAAAACATCAAAATTTGATGGTACAGTGGGCGCAAACTGCTGGCTGACTAGCAAGGGTGGCACATGTCCAGCGGCATCCTAATTTCAGAATTCTATGTGGCGCAAGCTACTAGCTTACTAGCAAGGGTGGCAGATGTTAACTTTTACACCTAGTCGCTACAGCCACAAAGCAGGTTTAGCGGGCTTTTCACTCATCGAGTTAATGGTGGTGGTGGCTGTGCTGGGTATTCTTACCGCGTTTGCGCTGCCTAGTTATAGCGTCTGGATGGAAAATACCCGCATTCGCAACGCCGCAGAATCTATTCAAGCGGGTTTGCAAATCGCGCGAGCTGAAGCGATTAAGCACAATGCGAAAGTACAGTTTAAGTTAGTCGGTGCAACTTCAACATGGACGGTAGGTTGCGTTAATGTAGTGGTGGCAGGTTGCCCTGCAACAATCGCCTCGCACAGTGGCGGTGAAGGCGGTGCAGCCAATATTACGGTTGCTACTAACAACGAGGCTACAACAGCGGTCTTTAGCAGTCTTGGTACTGTAGTGCAAGCGGCTAATCCACTGACTCAGGTTGACGTAGATAGCTCTGCATTGACCGCAACAGACAGACGTAACTTGAGTATTTTGATTTTCGCGAGCGGTGGTAGTCGTATGTGTGACCCGTATAGTGGTTTGGCTGCCACTGATGCGCGTAAATGTCCTTGATCATTTGAGAAAATTAATGATGTTCACTATTTGCAATGCCTTAGCCGTTCGAGCCATGCCACACCAGCCTTTGGGAGCCAAAGCGGGTGGTTTGTCTGGTTTAGCCACCCATCAGGCAAAAAAAATCCAGGCCTCCGCCCAATTTTCACTCCAGGCCTCCGCCAAGCCAGCCAAGCTACAGCAGGGCATAGCCTTACTAGAATCGCTGATTGCAATATTGATTTTTTCCATGGGAATTATTGCCGTTGCTGGGCTGCAAGGCTATATGATTAAAGGCGCAGCAGAGGCGAAAAACCGCACTGATGCTAGCTTTATTGCGCAACGTCGAATTTCTATGATGTGGGCTAATCCAGCGAATTTGGCTGACTTTGCCGAAGCTGACGCCGATGTAGCAGAGCTACCTAGTGGAACAAGAGGGACGGTGATTACGAATGCGGCGACTGGCGATGTCACGGTCACCGTTAAGTGGAAAGCCCCTGGTGGGTCAGCCCATCAATACGTCGCCAAGGCTTTAATTACCGGGTGCAACATATCATGTACTTAGCGCGTGCATATTCAATCATTCGGCAGAAGCGTTTGCCGCGTCATGTCACTAGGCAGGCTGGTTTTAGCTTGGTTGAGCTGATGGTCGGCATGGTGATCGGCCTGCTGGCTATCTTGGTGATTATGCAGATATTTTCAGCATTTGAAGGGCAAAAGCGCACAACAATGGGCACGGCAGATGCGCAGACCAGCGGTAGCGTGGCTTTATACAGCATACAAAGAGAGGTGCAGTTGGCTGGCTATGCTTTACCGCTTTATGATAGGTTAAACATGCCACTCGGCTGCACTACGGCAAGCCCTGATGCCATCAAAGCTGATGGCACCGCTGGCACTGACGTCGTTACCGATGTTGACCATGACAACAGTACCGCAACAGCTAACATCAACTTGACGCCGATTGATATTATTGATGGCGGTGCGGCGGGGGCTAGCGACAGCTTGATTATTCGCTACGGCAACTCAGCGAGTGGCGGCGTGCAGACAAAGGTAACAGTCGTGTCCCCAACTACAAACACTGTGACCGTGGTAAACAATCAAGGCTGCAATCAGGGGGATGTTGTTTATGTCGTTCAAGGGGCTAGTTGTGTGGCAACGTGGGTAAATGATGCATCGTTGACTGCAACGACTGCCACGCGCGCTGATCCAGTTCATATTGTCTTAGCTAGCGTAGCGAGTATCAATATTGACGCTAAACTTGCTTGCCTTGGGGCGTGGAATCAATACCGCTATCAAGTCACGGCTAATCAGCTCACGCGTATAGATGCACGTCAGCCAACCATTGCCACGCCAGTGGTCGATGGCATCGTGAATATTCAAGCGCAGTATGGTATATCTGCTACTCCTAATTCTAATCTAATTACCCGCTGGGTTGATGCTACCAAAGCCAATGGTTGGGCTACCCCTGGTAATTTAGGGGGTAATGCCGTATGCGATGCCACTACAGCACAGCGTGGGTGTATTAAAGCGGTGCGTGTGGCAGTGGTGGCGCGTAATAGCTTGCTTGAGAAAACTGTGGTGTCTAAAGCGTGTACTTCTGTAAGCGCGGCTAACCCTACTGGACTTTGTGCCTGGGATGCCACCTCAGCCAGCCCGGTTAATGCATCATCCGCTCCAGAGATTGATTTATCTAATATCACTGACTGGGATCATTACAGATACAAAGTCTATGAAACCATTATCCCTTTGCGTAACATCATTTGGACAAGGTCGCGTTTATGAGCGTAAAACTAAACCGTAGATTGCGTGCAATAGCCATGGCTCAGCCATCACAGCGCCAGCCATCACAATGCCAGCCATCACAGCGCCCGCAGCAAGGGGTGGTGTTATTTTTTGCGCTCATTGCCTTGGTGGTCATGTCGCTTGCGGCGGTTGCCTTAATCCGCTCGGTAGATAGCAATAGCATGATTGCGGCAAATTTATCGTTTAAGCAGTCCACCATGTTGTCCGCAGATCGCGGGGTAGAGGCCGCGCTGACCTGGGTTAATACTCATTCAGCTTTATTAGCGGCTGACAGCCTTGACGATGGTTATTACGCAACGTCACTTTTAGATGCTCAAGCACAGGTAGATAGTGGCCGTAAGGTTAGTCTCGCCGCAGACGACCAAGGTAACATCGTTAGCTATGTGGTGCAGCGCATGTGTCAAGTAGTGGGCGCTCCAAACGCAGGCACTCCCACCTATTGCTTATCTGGCCCATCGGTTGACTCGGGTTGTTCAAATAACGTAAGCGAGAAGAATCAAAGTAAGTTATGCCCAGAAATACCTACCGTGTTTTACCGCGTGACCGCCAAGGTGGTGGATGGTAAAAATACCGTGAGTTATGTACAAGCCTTCGTTTATTAACATTCATCGTTTATTAACATTCATATTCATTGATAGTGGGAGCCGCGTGATGCAAAGCTTATTAAAACAATTTAAACAGCTGGTTTTTAAAGCCAATAGACTGCGGCCGACGCCAAAGCGCATCACGGTGTGTTCATGCAATTTACACGCCACCACGCAATTTGGCCGTAACACTGGCGTCAAAACTGCTTTAGCAGCGGGGTTGTTCGCCTCGCTGGCCTTGTTTTCAGCCTATAGCTTGGCAGCCGCACCAGTGCTAGCCACCAAGCCGCTGAGTGCCTCGAATGAGACGGTTAAACCTAACATAATGTTTGTGTTGGATACTTCATTCAGTATGGCTTTGGATTCAGCAAACGATGCCTTAAATGGTTTTGGGCAGTGTAAAATGGGGACAAATTCAAGTGGCTACTTCATTAACACTATTACTCGTGGGCCAACACTCGAAAAACCTAACAACCCGAACACGGTGCTCACCATCACCACGAAAATAAACCCCCCCTCTATTTATAAGGGCTTTTCTGTGAATTTCGTTGTACCAGGCAATCCCGAATTTTCTGGTAAGTACGTGGCCAAAAGAGGTTATATTAACCGTTGCAGTCGCAGCGATCTTCCCATCACCGTTACCGTCGGTCTTCCCTACTGTGCTGGCTACTCTCTAGGTACACCATACACAGACCCACCAATACCAGCTTGTACTTGCGATCTCCCAGCTCCAGCTAATACTCCTAATACAACGAATGGTGTGAAACTCACGTCTCCTGGCAGTACAAACCCAAATGTTTGTTTCTGGTATGACCCTTTGGATCAATTGAATGAACCCATGATATGTACGCCCGAGTATATCATAGAACTCGATGTCGCAGCCGGTGTCGGCACGCCGACTACGGGGTCTTTTAGTGCGGAGCAATTGTTAGAAGCCCAAATAGGTAACTCTTCCGAATATAATTATTGCATGCAAGAGCCACCGAGAATGGCGGCAAAGGTGGAGCCTTTGTTCTACGACCCTAGTGTTGAGTACGTGCCGCCACCAAGCCCAAAAAAAGTCGGTCTAGGCAAGCTATCTCCAGATAATAGGTTGCCGTCTATGACAAGGAGCTATACAAGCGACTGGAGTAAAGTAAGTCCATATGGCAGTATGCTGCTTGCTAATGGTGAGCCAGAAAGATGGCAGGATACTGCGAAGTTTGCACCATTCGATTCGCCAAATACCTTAAGGGAGGGTTGGGTGGAAACGGTCTATTGTGATACGATGAATACGCCAGCAGGCTTTATCAGTGACAGGTTATGGCATGAATCTAGCCACTGCAAGCGCAATACGCCAGACAATACCAGCAGCTTGAGTAATACTTCACCGCGCTATCCGTACCCCTACCCTGGCCAAACAGATGGTGGTACATCAAGCTCTTCAAAAACCAATTTTTATGAAATAAATATTGCGCATCAAAACGGCGTCCCTAAACGCTCGACCGATAACCCAGTGGCTGATCTTTTTGCTTTTGCAAAGTACTACAGATACGCCAAGCCTTATTACTACACGATACAGCCAATTGAGTATTGTGATTCCCCAGCATTGAGCACCTGCAAATTAAGCTCAACATTAGCCACAACGCCCGATGCGGCTTACAGCATCCCGGCTTATGTGCGTTATTGCAAAACAAGCGTTCAGGCTACAGATACCAGCACATCGCCACCAGCGGAGCAGTGTCAGGGTCTTTATAAGGGTGATACGGCAGTTGACTACCGATTTGCCCGCTACGGCTTGTTTACGCGGGTGGATGTTGTGGAGACAAAGAATAGTTATGCTAAAAGCGCCGGCCGCACCGATTGTACGGGCACAACGTGCACTTATGACCAAGAAATGACCAATATGGCTAACTGGTACGCCTATTACCGCACCCGCTTGCAGCTGATGACAACAACTGCAGCCCGTACTTTTGAGACGCTAGGCGACAATACTCGCGTTGGGCTGATTACCGTTGAAGGTTACACCACCCCGGGTAACTATTTGCCGATTAAGGACTTTACTAATACAAACAAAGAACAATGGCTTAACACGCTGTATAGCAGAACAGCAAGTGGCGGAACTTCGTTACGTGATGTACTGAGCAAAGTGGGGCAAATCTATGCGGGTAAAAAACCGATTACAGGCTTTAATGCGAACGCAGATGACCCTGTGCAGTTTTCTTGCCAGCAAAACTTTGCCTTACTGACGACCGATGGTTATTGGAACGGGGCTGAGGGGAAGCAAATTGATGGCACTACTGCCATTGGTGATATGGATGGCGATGGAACACCTCGTCCAATGTATCAAGGTAATGTGGCCTCTGGAACGTTAGCCGATGTGGCCAAATACTATTATGATACGGATCTTCGTAATGCAACCTTAAATAACTGCACGCCTAACGGAAGCTCTGCTAACGTATGCTCAGATGATGTGCCAGTGCATGGTATCGAGGATGTTTCCGTCAAGCAACACATGACGACCTATACCTTGGGCTTAGGCGTCAGTGGCAATTTACTCTACACCACGAATTACAAAACCTCCACCACAGGCGATTATGCCAGCCTGAAGGATCCGCTAGGTACGGTTAAATGGCCAGTACCGGCGACCGACGATGGTTACAGCCCGCTTACAGCCAGCGAGCGGGCCACGGTAGACGATTTGTGGCATGCGGCGGTCAATGGGCATGGCACTTATTTTAGTGCAAAAAGCCCGGGAGAGTTAATTGCCAGCCTCTCTGGCACAATACGCGAATTGGGTGATGGCAAGGGCAGAGGCACAGGTTCAACCACGGAGCTGAGTAATCTCAAGCCAGTGGCGGGTGATAACTATGCTTATAGTGCCAGATATTTTACCGGCACTTGGTCAGGCAACTTGTTTAAGCGAACGATTGATGGTGAGGGTAATTTAAGTGCGAAAGCACTCAACTGTGTCGAGGATGATACAAGCGTGAGCTGTGTTCGAGATTCAGGGACAGGGCTGGGTGCCAAGGTTCAAGGCACAGCAGATACCCGTAAAATATATGCCAATGTCAGTGGTACGTTAACGTCGTTTAAATATAGTGAGTTAACTGGAGATCAGAAAGCGTACTTCCAACAAGACCAATTTAACGGCACAACAGTGGGCCAAAAATTAAGTCAATGGGATGCATTAACGTCAAACCAAAAAGGTATGACAGGAAAAGAGAAATTGGTGGACTACTTGCGCGGACAAACTGCTTATGATGATCGCGCTACGAATGACAATGATAATCGGATATTCCGTGAGCGTAGCACGGTGCTGGGTGACGTCATTGACTCAGACCCAGTATTTGTGGGTAAGCCGCAGTACGATTATTTAGATGCCGGTTATCTTGGTAGCAGCGGCTATGTGGTCACCGCCGCCTCAAACACCAGTAAAACGGTGTATATCGGCGCGAACGATGGCATGCTGCACGCCTTTAATGCAGACACCCTTGAAGAGCGCTGGGCGTACGTGCCGACCATGGTGATGCCGAATATGTGGAAATTGGCCGATAGAAATTACAGTAGCATGCATACCAATTTCGTCAATGGAAAAATGACTGTTGCAGACATTAAGACAACGAATGGTTGGAAAACCATTCTGGTCAGCGGCTTAGGGCAGGGTGGGCGCGGATTTTTTGCGCTGGATATTACCGACCCTACAAGCCCCAAAATGCTCTGGGAAAAAAGTGTTAGCGACGATAACAACATCGGCTACAGCTATGGCAAGCCCGTGATTACTAAAAAACCCGATGGTACTTGGGTGGTGTTAATCACGTCCGGTTACAACAACACCTCACCAGGCGATGGAAAAGGCCATTTATATGTTCTTGATGCATCTACTGGCGCAATGAGCGATATAGCCACGGATGGCAGCGGTTTAGCGCAAATTTCTGGTTATGCCAGCAGCCCTAACATCAATAATGCCGCGCAATATGTTTATGGCGGCGACTTGCAAGGTAAGGTGTGGCGCTTTGATATTAAGGCGAACACCGCCTTTAAACTGACGACGCTAGTCAGCGTTAACGGCGACGCACAACCGATCACGGTTGCACCGACCTTAGGCACGATCAATAATCAGCGCATCCTGTTTATCGGCACGGGAAAATACCTTGAAGTTGATGATGCCGACCCCACCTACTATAAGACACAAAGCATCTATGCTATTAAAGATGATAATGTCAGCGCAACAATTACTGGCTTACGCGGGCAAATGGTACAACAAACACTTACAACCGTTGGCAGCAACCGTACTGCTAGTAATAACCTGGTAGATTGGGCCAGTAAGCTAGGCTGGTACGTAGATTTAGGTACTGGCGAGCGTCAAAATATTAAAGCGTATCTGATTTCTGGTGTATTGATCGCGCCGACCAACATTCCACCTGTAGGTAGCTGTAGTGTGGGCAGCGGTTGGATAAATGTGTTTAATTATAAAACAGGCGGTGCCGTTGACCCAAGCGTGAGCAATATCGCTTCAACCTTCAGCTCAAAAATGCTGGCGGGTCTTTACTTTACATCTTCCGATGCATCACCCAATACGGTTCATGTCAAGGTTGATACCGTAGATGGTAGTAACGAAAATAAGGTGTGCATCGGTACAGGTTGTGATGGTGCAGTGAAGTTGATAGGCGAGGCAGCATTTGCTGGTGGTAGAGCGACTTGGCGCGAATTAATACCAGCCGAATAAGGCTGGATTGTTGAGTGTCATTTAGCCAGCTTTTATGCAAACCCAGTTTGACGGAATATTTAGCGAGCTGGGTTTGCGCGGGAGATTTGCTAGAATAGTTTTACCTGCCTCTATACTATTTTCAGCTTAGGTGGTGCAGGAAACGCCAAGCATAGCCATTTTCCGTAGGAGCGGCGCCTCGCCGCGATGGAGCTGCGCTTACTGAGAATTGTTCATAAGCATGTTAGCTTTTAATCTTTGCAAGCCATGCATGACCAAAGAATAAGCCGCTGGCACCACCACCAGAGTAAGTAAGGTGGATGAAAGCATGCCGCCAATAATGGCGACGGATAGCGGCTTGTTAGTCTCAGAGCCTGCACCTAGGCCGATGGCGGCGGGCAGCAGTGCTAAAATAATGGTCAGCGAAGTCATGACCACTGGGCGTAGCCTGATTGGGCATGCCTCTTTGAGCGCATCGTTAATGTCGGCGCCTTTTTCTACCAGTTGATTCGTTAAATCAACCAGCAAAATCGAGTTTTTGGCGACTAAGCCTATCAGCAACACCAAGCCTATCATAGAGTAAATGTTTAGCGTATTGCCAGTGATTAACAGCGCGATAAGGCCGCCGATAATGGCGAGCGGCTGGGCGAGCATGATGATGAAAGGCTGGATAAATGAGTTGAACTGGCTCGCTAGCACCATGTACAGCAACACAAACCCTAGTGAAAATACAAACTTCATATTCTTTAAGGTTTTGCCGAATTCTTCTGCCTGACCTGTCAATTTTAATGTGTAGTCTGGCGGCACCAGTTTGGCGGCGGTCGCTTTGACTAAATCGACTGCATCACCCAACGCTACATTGGGGTTAGCGTAAAAGTTGGCCGCATACTGTAAGTCGTAGCGACCGATGACCGCTGCGCCTAGCTCTTTGTTGAAGCTGGCAACGGCATCTAAACGCACCAATTCACCGCTAGTGCTACGCAGATAGATTTTGTTTAAATCGGTGGTGTTTTTTAACTCGCCTTCACGGACCTTCAGGCGAATATCGTAGCGCTGACCATCGCCATTGGCTTCATTGTATTTTGCCACATTGATGCCGCCGGCATATAGCGAAACAGCGGTGGCGATGTCGTTGGCCGTTAAACCCAGTGTTGCGGCTCTTGCGCGGTCTATGCGCATAGTGAGTTGCGGTAAATCTAACTGTACGTCCAGATCTACTTTGCCGATGTCGGCATGGCTACTCAGGGATTGTTGCAACAGTTGAGATATGCGGCCGATTTCTTGCAAGTTAGTGCCAGTGAGGTTGAATTGCAGTTTTTCAGAACGTTGACCGCGTACGATGGACGTTGGCGATGGAATGGCCCGCACGCCAGGAATGTTATTCAACTCTTTTTTCAGGTCTTTAATCAGCGTTTGCTGGCTCTTGTGGCGCTGTTCTTTTGGTTTTAAACGCACATTCACATTGCCCTGATTCACTTGCCCACGCGAGCCTGTGCCTATGGTGGCGAAGTAGCTTGCCACCTCATTCGAGTGGCTGGCAATGGTGGCTTCGACCAACTTCAGGCGAGAGTCGGTGTAATTTAAACTAGAGCCGAGCGGTGTTTTTACATTGATGCTAAAACTGCCTTCATCTGTTTCAGGCACAAAATCTTTTTCTACATATTTGAGTGAGTAATAACCAGAAAAAGCGACGAATATCAAGGTTAAAAGCAATACCAAACCACGATGGTTAAGGGTGCTGATCAATAACTTTTTGTAGGCATTTTCCATACCCGCCAAAACACGACCAACGGCTTTGTAAAGCGCATTTTCTGTGGGTTTGATACTGAGGTAGCGCGAGCACAGCATAGGCGTAAGTGTCAGTGAAACTAGCAGTGAAACCAGTACGCCAAAAGTAACAACCACGGCAAATGATTTAAAAAACATGCCGATAATGCCATCCATAAAAATCACTGGGGCGAATATGCAGACCAGAGATGCGGAAGATGCCATCACGGCGAACACCACCTCGTTGCTGCCTAAAGTGGTTGCTTGGTTGCGAAATGCCGCCACGGCTTGCGGGTTGCTGAAATCTACCGCACTGAATGCCGAGCTGGTTTCGCCAGACATGTGTCTTAATATACTTTCGCGCACGACAATGGCATCATCCACCACCACGCCAATCAGCATTAGCAAAGCCAGCAAGGTCATGCTGTTGAAGGTGTAGCCAGAAAAATACATCACGGCAATGGCCCCCAGTAGCGACACTGGAATCTCTAAACAGATCATCAGCGTGGAGCTAAAAGACCGCATAAAAATCAAAACAATGAGTGCAGCAAATAGCGTGCCTTCTACCAAGTGTTCTTTAAGCGAGGCGACCAGTTGGTGAATGAAAATACCGTCGTTAGTCGAAATTTCCAGTTTCACGCCCGGCGGTAAGTTAGGTCGAATATCGGTTTCAAGTCGGCGTTCGACTTCATTGATAATGTCCATCGTGTTGGCGTTGGCAATTTTCACCATGCCGATGCCCACCGTCGGCTTGCCGTTGTAACGCGCAACCTGCCGATTATCGGTAATGCCGTCTTCAATGCTGGCAATATCTTTTAAACGGATAGAGACACCCAGTTTTGTGGCTACCACCAAATCTGCCAGTTCTTTGGTTTTGTGAAACTCAAGATCTAGCTTGAGTAGTTGTTCGGCTTGGGCGCTGACTAAAAATCCGCCGGGTAGCTGCACATGTTCACGATTAAAGGCGCTAATTAAATCAGTGGCGGTGAGCTTATAAGCGGCCATGCGTTCAGGCAAAATATTCACGCGAATCACGCGGTCGCGCCGCCCGCCGAGCGTCACTTCGCCTACGCCACTGATAGTTTCAAATTTCTTTTTTAGAATATTAGTCGCGTATAAATTCAGCTGCTGAACGGTGCGGTCACCACTTAATGCCAGCCAAATCACGGGCGATGCATTGGTGTCCACTTTTTGAATAATGGGCGGGTCGGTATCAGTGGGTAAGCGCTTTAATACTTGATTAACCTTAGATTGCACTTCGCTATAAGCCACATCAATATTTTTATTGAGCGCAAAAGTAATGCTAATGCTAGACACCCCAGGCGAGGATGCCGATTGAATATGCTCAATACCAGGCGTGGTGTTAATCGCAGATTCGATGATACTGGTAATGCTGGTATCTACCACGTCTGGGTCGGCACCGCGCAAGGTGGTGTTAATCATAATGACTGGAAAGTCGATAGACGGAACGCGATCAACCCCGATTTTTTGATAGGCAATAATGCCAAACAGCACAATAACGGCAGATAACATCCACGCGAGGACGTGGCGTTTGATAGAGAGTTCAGGCAAGGTCATGTTTAGTTTTTGGTGTTGCTTCTTTAAATTATGGATGTTTCTTCAGCGAATATTTCCCATGAGAACCGTCATTCTGAGCATAGCGAAGAATCTATTGCAATTCACAAGTTATCTGGATTCTTCGCTATGCACAGAATAATGGAACTTGAGTATTATTTAGGGCTCACTTTAACCATTGTTTTATCCGTTAAGAACCCTGCGCCATCGACCACGATCGTATCGCCAGCATTGATGCCCGACAGCAATTCAACCATGCCATTTTGGCGTAACCCTGTTGTTACTATGGCTTGATAGGCAAGCTTATTGCGCACCACATAGACCACTTCACCCGCAGGTCGTAGCACCACACTTTGTTCAGGCACCATCGCTGCTGCTGGCTCGTCGCCTAAAATCACCGTCCCCGTGACGCTTGCGCCCGGCTGCCAGCCAGCAGCATCAAACACATCGGCAATGACATCCAGCGTGCGACTGCCTTCGGTAATCATGGGTTTTAATTCATGAATCACGGCTACAACGGTTTTGTCACTGGTGGGTGTGCTAAGGCGTACTTTTAAGCCGATCTTGAGTTTTGCGCCGATATGTTCCGGAAAAGGTAAGTGCGCGCGTAAGCGTTGTTTAGAAACAATCAGCACTATCGGGTCGCCTATGCGTAGAAACTCGCCATCATCTACCAGTTTTTTCTCTACATTGCCGCTAGCGGGGGCAAAAATTTTAGTTTTGGTACTGTTGTGATTGATGCTGCCCACGCGCGCCTTGGCGCCAGCAAGCTGCTCTTTTAAAGCGTTTTGCTGCGACATGTCGTTATCTACCGCATTTTGTGAGATAAATTTTTTGTTGACCAAGGCTTGATTGCGTTCAACCATTTTAGACTGATTGGCTAACAGCGCCTCGATTCGCGCAACTTCAGCCTGAGCCTCCAACCGCTGCATACCAAAATCTGAGGCATCTAATGTGGCGATGAGTTGGCCTTGCTTGACCGACTGCCCTGTGTTGACATGTATTTTAATCACGCGCGCAGCCACTTCAGCCGATAACGTGGGGTTGGTGAGTCCTTCAAGCGAACCGACGGCTTGCTCCGTGATTTCAATTGCTTGATTTTTTACTTGCGTGACGGTGACTAGTGTTGGTTTTTGAGTATTTTTCTCACTCTCTTTTTTATCTTTAGCGGTATCTTTGGCGCTGCAAGCCGACAGTAAAATAGAGAGAATGGCAACTAGCAGCAGAGGGGCGTTTTTTTTCATTTTTATAAAATATTTTCAGTATTTAAAGATTTTGGTATTGAAAGATTCTTGTATTTAAAACCTTTTAGTTTCAATCTGTTGCCAATCGAAATAAGGTCCTGGGTCAGTTTTCCGCCCTAGGGCAATATCAGAGTGCCCTACTATAGCCTGTATTGGGTAGGTGCTGCTAAGTGATGCAATCAAACTTTTGAGTGTTTGGTATTGCGCAGGTTCGAATGCATCAAAGTCAGAACCTTCAAGCTCTATTCCGACCGAGAAGTCGTTACAACGTTCACGGTTTTGCCAATGAGAAACTCCTGCATGCCAGGCGCGGTTTAAGCAGGAGACCAACTGTATCAGTTCGCCATGACGCCTAATCAAGAAGTGCGCTGAGACCTTTTGGGTGTAGATGTCTGCGTAGTATGGATGCTCGTCTGGATTGAGTTGATTGGTAAATAATTCAATAATCCCCTTGCCGCCATATTGGCTGGGCGGCAGACTGATATTATGAATCACAATTAGGCTAAGCTCGTTTTCTGGGCGCGCGTCAAAATTGGGCGATGCAATAAACTGGGCGTTCAGCGCAAAGCCAGCTTTATCAATAGCATGTAGGTTCATAATGGCTGATTTTATGCGAAAACGTATTTTATACAAAAAATTTTAGTGATATATTGCGTTATATATCGCAATAATCCGATAAAATCGTGTCATTACAAAATTTCAATCAATCTGTCTGAATCATTAACCCAAGGAAAAAACGAGATGGTATTTTTTCAACTATTTTTGATGCTGATTGTCATTTTAATTGCAGCAGAGGTGTTTACCAATGCGCTGGAGCATTTAGGCGAAAAGCTGGGTATTTCAGAAGGTGTAACAGGCTCGCTATTTGCCGCAGTAGGAACGGCATTACCAGAAACGATGGTGCCTTTGTTGGCATTGATGGCGGGAACAACAAACGCAGCCACTAACGAAGAAATTGGTGTGGGCTCAATCTTAGGCGCACCGCTGATGTTGGCCACGCTTTCAATTTCTTTAATGGCAATTTCTGTCTGGAAGCGTCGCGGTACGCAAGGCCATTTACGACCAGAACACACTGGGCTAACGCGCGACTTGAATTTTTTCATCATGGCTTTTAGTTTTGCCGCCGTTGCGATGTATGTGCCACACACGCTGTCAATCGTGCGCTACGGCATTAGCGCTTGCATGGTGCTGATTTATTTTGTTTACGTGATGATGACGTTGAATGCTTCAAAAGCGCTGGTAGCAGATGGCCACGCAACCGAAGCGGGTAGCGATATGTTTTTGTGTAAAGTGGGCTTGCCAAATAACATGATCGTCATTGTGCTACAGTTGATTTTGGGTGTCGCTTTGTTGATTGCCGGTGCCAAAGGTTTTATTAACGGCGTTGAAGCGGCAGCACATATTATTGGCATTTCAGCCTTATTGTTATCTCTATTGATTATTCCAATTGCCACAGAGTTGCCAGAAAAAGTGAACAGCATTTTATGGATACGCAAAGGCAAAGATACTTTAGCCTTTGGTAACATTACTGGGGCAATGGTGTTTCAGGGTACTTTGTTACCGGCAATCGGCATTATGCTCACACCGTGGGCACCGCGACAGGAGGTGGTGTTAGGGATTGCCATGACCTTGATTGCAGCGATTTGGTTGCGTTATTTGGTGGCAAAAGGCGGCATTAGAGTGTGGCATTTGCTGGTAAATGGTGCGATGTATATTACTTATTTAGTATTGGTGTTCAGTTAAGCCTTGTTGGCTAACGCTCGTTAAATATAACATGCCTATGAACAATTCTCAGTCACCACAACTCCATCCGTAGGAGCGGCGCCTCGCCGCGAAAAATGGCGCAACTTTCACCGTCACCATCGCGGCGAGGCGCCGCTCCACAGTAAATGGCTATGCTTGGCGTTTCCTGTACCACCTAAGCTGAAAATAGTATAGAGGCATGAAATATAAACCGCATTGAGGCTCAATTGCTTGAGCTTCAATTAGTTGAGCGTTAATCAATGATCGTCATCAATATCAGCATCATTATCTTTAGACAACCCTAGTTTAGCCAATCGATAGCGCAAGGTTCGGAAGCTGACCCCCAATAATTTTGCGGCAGCGGTTTTATTATTATTCGATTTATTTAAAGCATTGATAATCGCTCTTTTTTCAATGTCTTCAAGATAGGCTGATAAGCTTATTTCTGGTGACTGATCAGGGTCAAACGACAGTCTTTCTAAACGGCTTAACGCCGAATTACCCTTAAGCTCATCTTGATGCATTAAGTCATCAAGGGTGATGGTTTGCCCGTCACACATCGCCAGCGCGCGCTCTAGCATATTCTCTAGCTCGCGTACATTGCCTGGAAACTGTAGCTTTGAGATGTAGGCCTGCGTTGCGCTATCGATGAGGGGTTCAGTAATGTTCATACTGGAACAAAGCTTGGTCATTAATACCTTGGTCAATAATGGAATGTCACTGGGGCGGTCGCGTAAAGCTGGCATTTTGAGTTGAATCACGTTGAGCCGATAATATAAGTCTTGCCTAAACAATCCGGCATCCATCATTTCACTTAAGTTTTTATGTGTGGCGCTAATAATACGCACATCTACGGCGTCTTCATTGGTGCTGCCCACCATGCGTACTTTTTTTTCCTGAATGGCACGCAATAATTTCACTTGCATGGCGAGTGGTAAGTCCGCAACTTCATCCAGAAATAAAGTGCCGCCACTAGCCGCCTGAAACAGGCCTTCTTTGTCTTGATGAGCTCCAGTAAATGCACCTTTTTTGTAGCCAAAGAACTCACTTTCCATTAAGTTTTCAGGAATTGCACCACAATTTACGGCAATAAAAGCACCTTCGGCTCGCGAGCTATTCTTATGCACCAGTTTAGCCGCGAGTTCTTTGCCGCTGCCAGATTCACCGCTGATATACACCGGCGCTTGGCTACGCGCTAACTTAGCAATCATGCCGCGTACATACTGAATGGGTTCGGACTCGCCTATCATCTCTAGCGTGTTGATGGCATTATCGCTAGATTGTGTAGGTAGCTTGAGCGCAAACTCAATCACGGGGCGCAATTGCTTTAAAGAAATGGGTTTGCTTAAGTAGTCAAAGGCCCCGGCTTTTAAGGCAGATACTGCGTTTTCTGCGCTGGCGTGTGCGGTTATCACGGCAACAGGTAAGCCAGCATAAAATTCGCTGATGTAATGCACTAAATCTAAGCCTGAGCCATCAGGCATATGCATGTCGGTGAGGCACAGCTCATATTGGCGTTGCTTGAGCAGTGATTTTGCTTCGTCAACACTACTGGCACTGAAAGTTTCAATATCCATCCGATCTAAGGTCATCGTTAGCAGCTCGCGAATGTCAGTTTCATCATCGACGATTAGGCATGTTGGTTTTTGAGTCATGCGCTATTATGCCCTTATTAATTCAAAGTTTTGAGATGGATGATAAACACGCTGGCTTGAGGGCGCGACTGATATTCTAGGTTCGCACCATTGGCTATAGCTAACTCTCGTGAAATGTAAAGTCCTAAGCCAGTACCCGTTTTTTTTGTGGTGTAAAACGGTTCAAATAATTTACTGCTATCTAATTGCGCTAAGCCAGCCCCATCATCTACTACTTCAATGTTTAAGCTGTTATTGTCGATTTTAAGGCAGCGTAATCTTAGGCTATTGCTTTGTTTTTGGCTGTGCTCCCAGCCATTTTTGCAAAGATTCCATAAGATTTGCGTTAAGTGGCGCTGGTCGAAGGCAATAATTCGGGTTTGCAAGCATGGTTCTAATTGAAAGTTTGAAGTGGCCAATTTTTGAACCGCACAAAACTGGCTATAAAAATCAGGTAAAAACTTGCTCAAATCAATCTGCTCTTGGTGCGTACGGTCGCGCCTGTTTAGCTCAAGTACATCCTTAATGATTTGGTCGATACGCTGAATATTATCTTCAATAATTTGTAAAATTCGCGCTGTAGAACCAGACACTTCATCTTCTTGCAGTAGCTGGCTTGCATGACTAATCGCACTGAGTGGATTGCGGATTTCATGCGCGATATTCGCGGTTAATCTACCCAGAGCCGCTAATTTCGCCTGTTGTGCAATGGATTGTATCTGGCTCCAGTCTTGAATAAAGATGACAGCACCCAGATTGTGGTTTTGAACTAAGTCACGGCTTAAGGGTTGACCGTCAGTGAGTGAGTCTTGCGGTTGATTGAGTGGCATAAATCGAAGCTTTAACTCTCGATTAGCAAGCGATATGATGGTGTTGTTCAGCGCATCTTCACCGTTCATCCAGCCATTAAATTTAGCCGCGATTTCAGGGGCACTATTCAATAAGGTCATGGCGTTGGTATTCTTTTTTGGTAAAGATAATAGGGAGGCAGCACGCATATTGAAGTGGCGAATATTTAGATCCTTGTCTATCACAATCACACCATCTTGCATTTCCTGGGTAATAAGCGCATTCACTTGTTCCAAATTTTCATAATCAATGCCGCGTGCAGAAGCCAGCGCTTCGCTTCGATGCATGCGTTTTACCAAGCTATAGGCTAGCCCAGCAGTGGCAAAACAACTCACACTTAATATTACTGGTTGTGTATAAGCGGTAGCAGATAAGCCCCCTACTATCATTCGATAACTTTGTTCTAGTAATAAGCCTATGGTGGCAATAGCCGCATAGAATAAGGCTAAGCGGCCATTACTCACCAGACTGGCAGTGACAATAATTACGATGAGAAAAAGCCCTAAGCCGCTCTGAATGCCGCCAGCAAAAAACATGAGTAAGATGATGAAAGCAATATCGATGATCACTTGCAACGGCAGTGCAATTCTATGCGGGGCTGATTTAAGTAGGCTGATGAGCAGTATTGCAACGCTAAACAGCAAGTAGGTACTAGATGCCTTAAAAAACAGTAGTGCATCACCTTTATCAAAAAAATATTCTTTACCCAAGAAAATGTAAGCAAAAATAAAAAGTAGACTAAGGCTGAAGCGAAAGAGGTTGAGTACATTAATCGCGTGCACTCGTAGCGGTTGGCTATGTTGCGGTGTCGATAATTTACCGTGACCTAATAAATCTGCTTTTGGAGAGAAGTTAAAAAAACTCATTTGCTTTGAACATGTGCTTTGCTACAATAAAAAGTACCGCCAACTAAAAAAGCTTCTGATCGAGGTAAATGCACAGCACAAGTGGCACATTGCACCATATCTTCTACCTTATCAGCAGCTTCAGGGGTGTCATTGGTTTTTGGTGTGTTAGATTGAGCCCGTTTTTGCTTGAATACATAAATACCAAGCCAGATGATAAGCCCGAAGAAAATGTATTTCCACATGCGATATACTCAGCGATTGAATTGCTATGATTGTATCTAACCTTGGGCATTAGTGCAAAATGTAAACCTGATATACTTCATCGACAATTAAGCAGGCTTTCAAGGTCTTAGCTAATTTTTTAGCTATTGAATAATAAATGAGCATCATGGTAATCGCATTTAACAATGGCAACAGCTAAAGAACTTTCAGATTTCCTTGAATCAATAGAGCGTCGGGCATTTAAGCAGACAGCTTATGCCGTGCGCGACGATCATGCCGCGCTGGATATCGTACAAGATGCGATGATGAAGCTGGCAATTAAATACGCTGACAAGACAACGGCAGAGTTCCCTATGCTTTTTCAGCGTATTTTGCAAAATACCATGCGCGATTATTGGCGTAGGCAAAAAGTACGCAACCTATGGACCACTTTATTATCTTCATTTGGCGGCAGTGCTGAAAATGGCGATGAGCGTGATCCGCTAGAAACGATTGATGTTGAGGATGGTAGTGATGAGCCATCCGCTCAACTTGTGCGCAGTCAAACCATTCAACTGGTTGAGCGTGCCTTAGAAAAGTTACCTGCACGTCAACGAGAAGCCTTTATATTGCGTTATTGGGAGGAGTTGGGAGTGGCTGAAACGGCCGCAGTGATGGGCTGCTCAGGCGGTAGCGTTAAAACGCACTGTTCGCGCGCGGTTCACTCGCTGGCGAAAGCGTTAAAAAACAAGGTTTAGAGCAACTCTAGTGATTCATTTTTCAACGTTAGGCTATACCGCGTTTCGATTTTGCAAGCACTTCAGTGCTCAGTAAATCGGGGTGTTTATGGCGCGAAAAATTGACTGAATAGTAGTGCTTTTTAGATGAGCTTGGCATATCAAGTTCCAAAGTAACGAGCAAGGGTTAGAAAAGCTAGGAGGCTAAGGTGAGTACAAGCGAAAATAATGCAGATCAAATGAATGGTGAATTAGACCGTAATATGCTCGAAGCTAACGATTTAACCGAGTCGCAAGTAGCGCATTATGTGGTTGATCTGTTAGATCACCATGCGCAACATTTAACTGCGGTAACGGCAAAGCGATTGTCTGTTGCGCGTAGCTTGGCGGTCAACCAAGTGGCGCGCCAGCAAACAGCTAACCATAGCGGCGTGTTATCATGGCTTGGCGACCAGATTGAGCATCATCGTACAATGTCCACCGCCGTAGTCGTCGTGGCAATGTTATTGGCTTTTTATGCGGCACAACATTTCAGTAGTAATGCTAATTTAGAAAATAGTGATGCATTTTTGTTGGCCTCTGATTTGCCACCTGAAGCTTACGCAGATAAGGGGTTTGATACATGGTTAGTTTCAAAAACAGATTGAAAGTCACTGGTATATTATTGTTGGGCCTAATGCTAGGCGGGTTGCTATTGAGCAATATCGCGTTAGCGGCAGATGCTGACCTCACTTGGGCACAGTTGAGCAGTGAGCAGCGTCAGGTACTCAACCCGCTGGCTTCAGAATGGGATACTTTACGTCCGTGGCAGCGTGAAAGAATGCTAGATATTGCTCGCGATTATCCAAAAATGAATCCGACCAAGCAGGATTTAGTGCAAAAACGGCTGACCAATTGGAGTCGCATGACGCCTTATGAACGCGAAAATGCCAGAAAGAAGCACCAGCAATTTCAGTCGTTATCTGCGGATAAAAAAATTGAGTTACGTAAAAAGTGGATGCAATATCAGGGCTTGTCTGAGGCTGAGCGTGCTAAGTTGCGCAGTGAATCGCCAGATACTTATACGGATGCAGACCTAAACTGATTTCAATGAGCCGAAAGAGCAAAGCCTGTGCGCTGTGTGATGGGTATATTAAATAAACTTTTAAAAGCATAGCAAAAAAACGTTAAAAACAGATGCTCTGCGAGCCAATAGGGACGCGCCTCCCAGAGTATGTTTTTTTGATGGTTTTTTCGGTGTTTTCTCACCATAATCACGCTTCGACTGTGACTTCGACCTTGAATTGTAATCACGCAATACGAATACACCAATAACCCCTGAACTTTATAGACGCAATATTGATCGTTATTATGCAAACTAATCCAGCAGTACCAAACACAGCAGCCAGTTTAATTAAACCTAGTTTAATTAAACTGACTGCTTGCCTTATTTATGATGCGCTGGTGGTCATTGCGCTGGCGTTCGCCTGCGCGCTGGCTTTTTTATGGTTGGCGGGCGATGCCACGCAAGGCATTAAACGTTACGCTTTGCAGGTGATTCTAGGCTTGTCCGTAGGCACATATTTTATTTGGTGCTGGCGGAAAGCGGGTCAGACGCTAGCGATGCAAACTTGGCAGTTCAAGCTGGTCAGCCAAAATGGTCAATTGCTCACAGTTAAAGTGGCAATCGCAAGATATATACTCGCTTGCGTGAGTTTAATGTTATTTGGACTAGGATTTCTATGGGCAATCTTTGATCAAGATCACTTATTTTTGCATGATAGATTACTCAAAACCCGCATCATTTACGTTCCACGTAATACAGCATAGTCAGCCCGGCGACTAAAAATAAGATCGTTGGCGTAATAGCACTAAACAATGGCGGCCAGTCGTTCAATAAGCCCAAATGGACAAATACACGATTTAAAATTTGATACATCACTCCGAGCATAATGCCCAATAATATTTTGCTGTTTGTGCTAGTAGCACGCTGCTGAATAAAGCCAAAAGGCAAAGCTAACATCACCATCACCATGCAGGCTAGTGGATAAATAAGCTTACCCCAGATAGCGACTTCATAACGGGTAGTTTTTTGTTTGTTATTGCTTAAGTGCTTGATGTAGGAATATAAGTTCCACGCGGACATTCTTTCTGGCAGCACCAATAATACATTAAGCAACTCTGGGCGAATGAGCGAGCGCCACTTGGCTTCTGCCGATTGTTCTATATGAGAGCTGTCTTTATCAAAATAGGTTTTTGATACTGATTTAAGATTCCATGTATCATTTTCAAATTGGCCGCTTTTAGCGTTACTAATCATGCGAAGCTTAAAGCTCTTATCAAACTCATAAATATGAATGTTCAATAAAGTCGCGTCAGGCAGCACATCTTCAACGTTCACAAAACTATTGCCATCTTTTACCCAAAGACCAGATCTAAAGTCTTGAGCAATCACCGAATCGGTGGCCTTGATTCGCATGCGACGTGCCGTTTTTTCACTGAGCGGCGTAATGAGCTCACCGACTAAGAACGTGAGTATTGTGAATACCAAACCTACTTTTAACAATAATATTGCAATATTGAATACCGATACGCCACTGACTCTTAACACTACCAGCTCAGAGTTGCGCGCAAACTGCCCGAGGCTCATCATGCAGCCTATAAGCACAGCGACTGGCATTACATCGTAAACGTGACCTGGCGCACTGAGCAAAACAAACAGCAATACCTTGCTTAAGCCATAACTGCCTTTGCCTAAACTTTCAAGTTCTTGTATCAGATTGAAAAAAGAGAACATGGCAATCAATGCCAGCATAATTAACAGTACGTTAACAAACACTTCTTTGAGTAGATATCTGGAAATAATTTTCATGACTGGGTGTGCATCATATTTGTTATTTCTTATCTATCAATGGCTTGCTGAAAATTTTTGACCAGAATGCTGGAAAAAACCCTAGGAAAATCTGGCGTTGTGAAACTCGACGGCGAAACATGTAAATAGTGAGCGCCAAAAACAATAGATGTATAGGCCACAAGCCAATGCCCGTGCCGATTTTTTCTTGAGCAATCCATGCTTGAATGATGCTGAGAGCATTGTTGTAAATCACGTAGATAACCAATGCCAAGGCGAAATTAGCCGAGCGCCCAGAGCGCGGGTCTAATGCGCTTAATGGGATGGCCAGCAATACCAGTATTAGTGCAGAAATCGGGATGGCAAGCCGCCACTGTAGTTCAGCAATATTGGCACTATTACTATTTTGAATTAACTCGCGACTGGATTTTGATTCGGTTGAAGGTGGATCACGTTGCGCCTCAGTGGCCTCTACCCTGAGCGCATATTTCTCAAACTCGGTAGTAGAGAATTCCGCAGTACCTCTAACACCTTGATAACGTCTGCCATGATGCATCTCCAAGAAATTATCACCATTTTTTTGTACAAGCCGATTACCTTGTGCCGCAACGATAATGCCTAATTTTTGATGCTGAATAGATTGGACAAAAATATTCTTGACGACATTACCTAATTCATCAAAGCTTTCTACAAAGAAAACACGCTCAGCATTAGACGACTCTTTAAACACACCAGGACTAATGGCAGCCAAGTCATCGCGAGTTTTAAGTTGTGAGCGATAATCTTCAACTTTGTTAGTGGCCCACGGCGTAATGAATAAACTTAATATCGAAATGAGCGCAATAATAGGTGCGGTAAATATGAGCACAGGCCTAATCAGGTTGTTAATACTTAGGCCAGCACTAAACCATATGACCATTTCAGAGTCTCTGTACCAGCGCGATAGCGTCAAAAGAACTGCTATAAATAAACTTAAGGACAGCAGCATTGGTAGAAAACGAATTAAATTGAAACCCAGCATTGTAGTAATGGCGTCATTGGGTAATACACCATTTGCAGCAATCTGGATTAAGTAGCCTGCACGTTGTGCAATCACAATGCCGAACAAGATAAGGAACACACCAGTAGCGGTTGTGATGAGTTCTTGTAAAAGTGAGCGCTTAAAAAGCATATGATTTAACGATAAAGAAAATGAATTGTTTGGACTATATATTTACAACTATGCATTGCGTGTAAAACACGGGATAATTTAATTATTACTACTTCACATTAAAATCGACACTTTGTCGAGCTGGCTTAGGCGTACTATATTGCGGCCGGCAGCTCGTTTTGTCGTCTCATCTACTATGTAAATGGGCCAAATAAAACAAAAAGGATGCAACAGCATGGAATTTAGCATAAAAAACGGCAATGTGGAAAAAGAGCTTAGTGATTGTGTGATTGTTGGGGTTTATGAATCACAACAATTGACAACTGCGGCACAGGCAATTGATGCAGCATCTGCTGGATATATTGCCAGCATTCTTAAGCGTGGTGACATGGATGGGAAATTAGAGGCGACTTTGATGTTGCATAGTGTTCCAGGCACGCAGAGTGCGCGCGTGTTATTGGTCGGTTTGGGCAAAGAAGCCGAATTTACTGAAAAGCAATACTGCAAAGCGGTACGCGCTTCTGTTAAAGCCTTGGCAAACAGCGGTGCTGGCAAGGTGACTACATTTTTAGCAGAGTTAGCTGTAAAGCAATTAAGTACCCAGCGCAAGGTGGCGCTGATGGCAGAAGCTACGCTGGATGCTACGTATAAGTTCGATGCCATAAAAAGAAAAAAAGACGAGGCTAACGATGATGCTAAAAAAGGCATTAGCACATTGAGTATTAACGTTGCACAAGCCAACGAAGTTCAGTTGGCTGAAACTGGTCTAGCCGACGGTATCGCTCTGGCTGCGGGTGTTAGTTTAGCCAAAGACTTAGGTAATTTGCCGCCAAACATATGTACGCCTACTTATTTGGCTGAGCAAGCGCTGGCGATGGGCAAGACCTATGGCTTTGACGTAGAGGTGTTAGAGCAGGATGCGCTTGAGAAATTAGGAATGGGTTCATTTTTAGGCGTTACGCAGGGCAGTGAAGAGCCACCTAAATTCATCATCATGCAGCACCTTAAAGGTAATAAAGAGCAAAAACCTGTCGTGCTAGTGGGCAAGGGTATTACCTTTGATACTGGTGGCATTTCATTAAAGCCGGGCAGTGAAATGGATGAGATGAAGTACGATATGTGCGGCGCTGCCAGCGTACTTGGTACATTTAAAACCATCGCTTCGATGAATTTAGGCCTCAATGTCATCGGCATTATTCCAAGCTGTGAAAATATGCCAGATGGTCGCGCAACAAGGCCAGGCGATGTATTGACTAGTATGTCTGGCTTGACGATAGAAGTGCTTAATACTGATGCAGAGGGACGCTTGATTTTGTGTGATGCGCTCACTTATGCCGAGCGTTTTGAGCCAAGTGCGGTGGTTGATGTTGCCACCTTAACTGGCGCATGTGTGGTGGCACTTGGCCATCATGCCAGCGGTCTGTTTAGTAATAATGATGATTTGGCCAAAGAACTACTGCAAGCTGGCGAGGCCTCATTAGACCGCGCATGGCACATGCCAATGTGGGATGACTACCAACCATTGCTGGATAGTAATTTTGCCGACATAGCCAATATCGGTGGGCGTGCTGGCGGCAGCATTACAGCCGCTTGCTTCTTATCTCGCTTTACTAAAAAATACGACTGGGCACATTTGGACATCGCTGGCACCGCGTGGAAATCAGGCAAAGAAAAAGGCGGAACAGGCCGTCCTGTACCATTGTTGACAGAGTTTTTAGTGGCGCGTGCCAACAAAGCTAATTAACCAACTTATGACGTAAATTGACTAAATGACGCGCGTAGAATTTATTTTTAATGTGCCAGATAAGCTGGCAAAAACGGTTGAACTTTGTGAAAGAGCGGTGGCAAAAGGCCGCCAATTGACCGTTCTTTCGCAAGATGATGCCATGAGTCACGCATTGCAACAGCAGCTTTGGCAGCAATCGGCGACTAGCTTTTTACCCAGTAGCCTGCCCAATGATAATGTGCGTCTATTCTCACCTATCGTGCTTGATACGAATGGTGAGCACTTAGTGCAAGATGATGTGTTAATTAATTTGCAATCTGAGTACCCGCCGTTTTTTAGCCGATTCCGATATTTGGTTGAGCTGGTTGGCGAGGATGAAACAGATAAAGCCGCAGCAAGAGTTCGCTTTAAATTTTATCGCGATCGTGGCTATGAAATCAAAAAAACAGACATGGCTAAACCGTAGTCATTGAGTTTAATCTTACTTTCGTAAGACTTTTTATCTTAATTAAATAGGCTTAAAATATGCAAGAAGATGATATTCCGCTACTCACATTGGTGCATGCTGCATCCAATAATGCTGTGACTAAACCAGTGCAACTTTCAGCTGATTTGATCGCTGAAATCATTGCACAAATAAAGCCACAATTAGAAGATGAAATTGAAAAATCGATTGCTCAAAAGTTTAGAGCAAAGATGCATGATGAGCTCATGGCTAACTTATTGAGCGAGTCTGCCAACATTCAAAAAGCCAACCAAGCTTATCTTTCAAGCGCATTAAGCCAGCAGTATAATCAGCATTCTCAACAGTTGGAGCAAAAATTCGAGCTGATTCAGCAAGCTAAAGAAAGTGCATTAAAGCAATATATCAGCGATGAGTTGTCCAGAGCTCAGCAAGTTAGTCACACCGCTTTATCCGATGAGATTAACGCCGCCATTGAGCATTCACAAGCGATATTATCTGAGCAAAATCAACGCACGTTAGTCCAAGAAATACACCAAGCCATTGCCAGCACGCAGCAGAATATTATGGATAACACCTCCAACTTTGTAGATAAGGCAAGGGCGGACTTGGCGACGGAATTGCCCAGCATGATGCATGCAAACGCTGCGATTTTAAAAGAAGATTTGGAACGTGCGCTAGCCCAAATGCAGGAGCAAGGAATTGTTGAGGTGCAGACCAGTCTGGCGCAGGCTTTGCCTGGGATGCAGCAGTCGCTGAGTGAGCAGTTGCAAGCAACGTTAGCGCAGTTAGAAAAGCTAACGGTAGAAAATGCCACACACGCATTACAAGCTAGAATCTCACGCTTGCACGAAGATATATTGACCGAACATCAAGCTAATTTGGCGCTAGAGTTGGCCTCAGTTTATAAAGGTCTGACGCAGCAAACGCAAACGGAGTTAAGTGTCTATTTAGATGCATTGCAGCTGCAATCGCAGCAACAGTTAGAGCAGAGATTAGGCGACACTTTTCCAGCAATCTATCAAGGTTTGTCCGATGAGTTGGGGGCAACGCTACGCAATGACTTTGTTGCCTTGGCAGAAAAGGCGAAAAATGATTTTATTCAAGAGTTAAACGCCGAACTGCCCTCGGTAGAGCAAATATTAGGTAATAGAGTGCATGAGATTCTGCATGTTGAAGTGCCTATGATAGAACAAAAAATGTTGTCAAGCGTCAGTGCGGATGTTGAGAAGTTGATTGAATCTGTGCGCTTGGTCTTTCAGAAATAATTTAAATAATTCGTTGCTGATGTTATTTTTATAAGCCGCTAACCAGCGTCTTATAAGCCTCCGCAGAAAGTAGTTGATCATTAAGAATTGCCTGACTCGGTTTATATTTGAAAATCCACGCCTGATAAGGATCTTCGTTAATCAATTCAGGCATATTCATCAGTGCTTGGTTGACCTCTGCCACCTCGCCGTCGACCAAAGCATGTAAATCAGAGCCTGTTTTAACCGACTCAACTAAGCCGCAAGGCTTGCCAGAACTTAGTATTGAGCCAATTGCAGGCGCATCAATAAACACAATATCTCCCAGTAAATCCTGCGCATAATCTGTAATACCAGCTTCCCATAGCCCATCTGTCGATGGTTTCGTCCATAAATGATCAACGCTATAGAGTAGTGATTCTGGAGTACGCATTTTTATGGCTCAATATTGTTTAATAAGAATTGCAGGCTATTTTAATCTTAATTTTCTGATTAGGTTTAGTCCGCACTTAAATAACAAAGATAATTTATTGATGACAAAGCTAAAGTTTTTATATAGTATTCTATTGTAACTGCTTGAGATAAAACAAACTAATGAGGGTTCGTATGTACAAATATTTATTGCTATTGATAGCATTGATGCTCAGCGCATCTCCAATGGCGTCTCAGGCCGCTGGTAAAAAAATTCACAAACATACGGCAGGTATTAGTCAGCATAAAATGGCTAACAATAAGTCTAGCCGCATTAAAGTGCGTTATCAGTTAGGCGCGCATAAAATACCTGCCGTTTATGCAGATGCCTACGATGGTAGTGGGCCGCTTCAACTTGCTTCTGCTAAAGTTCTGGTGATTAATCAGTTAACAGGCGAGACAATCTTTGCAAAAAATACCAACCAATCGACTCCTATCGCCTCTGTTACCAAGCTGATGACGGCAATGGTGATGTTAGATGCGCATTTACCTATGGATGACTTACTGTTTATATCAGATGAGGATGTGGATTATCTTAAAGGCACACATTCCAAATTAGCTGTAGGTACATCGCTCACGCGAGGCGAGCTTTTACAATTGGCTTTAATGGCCTCAGAAAACCGTGCTGCAGCGGCACTGGCGCGTAATTACCCTGGCGGCATTAACGCTTTTATTAGTGCAATGAATCACAAATCCGATTTATTGGGAATGAAGTCCACTCATTTTCTTGATGCAACGGGTTTGGATAGTAATAATGTTTCTACAGCTGAAGATTTAGTCCGCATGGTCAATGCTGCCTATCATTATCCTGAAATTCGCCAAGTGACAACGACTGCTTCACAATCAATTATGCTGTATGGTCGTGAAAATCCAGTTAACTTTGTGAATACAAATGCACTGGTGCGCGGTGGCGACTGGGTGATTGGCTTATCTAAAACTGGATTTATCAATGAAGCAGGGCGTTGCTTGGTGATGCAAGCTGAGATTTCAGGCCAACCAATGGTCATCGTATTGCTTGATTCTGTTGGAAAACTTACACGTATCGGTGATGCTAATCGTATTCGCAAATGGATTGAGCATGAAGATGCCAATTCTTTAGGCCAAAAAGTGAGTGGCTAGGGTTTAAGTATTGGATTGAGGTGAAGAGAAAGCGGCTTTTCAGCCGCTTTTCTATTTTAAAAATACTTTAGCGTCAGGATTTAACATTAGCGCTTTCAATAGTGACGCGGCTTATTCGCTAATAACTTTCTTGGCAGCAGGTTTTTTAACCACCGCCTTTTTAACTGCGGGCTTGGTGGTGATCGCCTTGACTGCACCTTCCACCTTGACTGCACCTTCCACCTTAACTGCCGCCAGTTTCTTTACCGCCGTTTTTTTAAACGTTGCTTTCTTTGCTGTAGTTTTCGTGGCTCCCGTTACTGCAACTTTTTTAACTGCAACTTTCTTAACTATAGCTTTCTGGGCGGTAGTTTTTGCCACAGGCATTTTCTTTGCGGCCGTTTTTTTAGCGGGCACTTCTTTTGCAGCTTTAGCACTTAATAATTCTAAGGCTTCATCTAAGGTCAGTGACTCTGGCTCTACACTTTTTGGTAGCGTCGCACGGACTTTCCCATGCTGTACATAAGGGCCGTAGCGACCTGCGTACACTTCAATTTGGCCATCTTCTGTAGGGTGGTTGCCCAATGAACATAGTGGCGCAGGGCCGGTGTTAGGAGCTGCTAGCAAGGCTACTGCACCGTCTAGGTCTATGGTAAACACGCTCTCGGTCTTTGGAATAGATTTAAATTTAGCATCGTGATTGACATACGGGCCAAAGCGGCCGATGTTAGCCACAATTTTCTTGTTGGTCACTGGATGTAAGCCTAAGTCTCGCGGTAACGACAACACCATCTTCGCAGTTTCTAAGCTCATATCGGCAAGCGGGATCTCTTTCGGCACACTGACGCGTTTTGGTTTCTTTTTATCACCTTCAATGGCTACGCCCAGTTGTAAATATGGTCCATAAGGCCCATTCATCAGCATGATTTCTTTGCCAGATTCATCATCGGTGCCAATTAGCACTGGATCACTACCCGCTGCGGCGGCACCATTCAGACTGCGTTTGTAATCACATTTCGGTTCGTTGTTGTAACCCGTGCAACCGATAAAAGTACCAAAGCGGCTTAATTGTTTTTGTAATGGCTGACCACATTTAGGGCAAACTTCGTCAATCAGCTCGTTACCTGGGCGGTCTACATTGGCTTTGCTCAGTAATTGCTGGTTGAAGCCTTGCCAAAATTCAGCCATGAGCGGTATCCACTCACGCTCGCCATCGGCTACGCTATCTAGCGCACTTTCTAGGTTGGCGGTAAAGTCGTAATCTACATATTGCGTAAAATGTTCGGTTAAAAACTTATTCACTACGCGACCAACATCGGTTGGCGTAAAGCGTTTTTTATCTAATATTACATATTCGCGGTCTTGCAAGGTGCTGATAATGCTAGCGTAAGTTGACGGGCGACCGATGCCGTATTCTTCTAAAATTTTAACTAAACTGGCTTCGCCGTAGCGTGGCGGTGGTTCGGTGAAATGTTGATCGCCGTATATCTTTTCAACAGTGAGTACTTCGCCTGTTTCAAGATGTGGTAATTTACTTTCATTATCCTCTTCGTCACCAGCCAATACATCATCGCGACCTTCCATATACACCGCGATAAAGCCAGGGAACACTAATGTTTGACCCGTTGCGCGGAATAAATTAGCATCGCTACCCACACTTAAATCTACGCTCACCGCGTCAAATCTAGCAGGAGACATTTGGCAAGCAAGCGCACGCTTCCAAATCATTTCATATAGTTTGAACTGCTCATCTGTTAGAAACTGACGCACACTGGCAGGCGAACGTGAAATATCGGTTGGGCGAATCGCCTCATGCGCCTCTTGGGCGCTTTTTGATTTTGTTTTGTACATGACTGGTGATTTTGGCAAATATTCTGCATCAAAATTCTTTTTCACATAATCACGAATCTGCATGACCGCTTCAGCCGCCATGTTGAATGAGTCGGTACGCATGTAGGTAATCAAACCTACAGTGCCGCCGCCTACATCCATACCTTCATACAGTTGCTGCGCAACGCGCATGGCACGCGCAGTCGTGAAGCCTAATTTACGCACCGCTTCTTGTTGTAGCGTTGAGGTTGTAAATGGTGCGGCAGGGCTGCGGCTACGTTGTTTTTTCTCAACCCGAGAAACCGTGGTTTTACCAGCACTGGCTAATAGTAGCTTGCCAACAATATCTGTCTGTTGATCATGGTTGATGACGCTGAATTGCTCAACTTTTTGATTGTTGAGCTGTACTAACTTAGCATTAAAGCCGTGGCTATGTTTCAAAGCATCTAGATGAATAGACCAATATTCTTGAGATTTAAACGCTTCGATTTCCAGCTCACGTTCAACAATCAAACGCAATGCCGGACTTTGTACGCGTCCTGCTGAAAGTCCGCGACGAATTTTTTTCCATAACAATGGTGATAAATTAAAGCCGACTAAGTAATCCAGCGCGCGGCGAGCTTGTTGCGCGTTGACCATAGGCATGGAAATGTCACGCGGTTCGGCAATGGCGTGTTCTACTGCGCTTTTGGTAATTTCATGAAACACCACGCGCTTCATGATTTTGTTTTTAAGTAGATTTTTAGATTTTAAAATCTCGGCAATATGCCATGAAATTGCTTCACCTTCACGGTCCGGATCAGTTGCTAGATAGATGCTATCGGCGCTCTTGGCGGCCTTTGCAATCGCATCCACATGTTTGCTGTTGCGCTCGATAATATCGTATTTCATCTCGAAATTATTGGCGGTATCTACCGCACCATTTTTCGGAATTAAATCGCGCACATGCCCATAAGAGGCGAGTACCTCATAGTCATTCCCAAGATACTTTTTCAGCGTTTTCGCTTTGGATGGAGATTCAACAATTAACAGTTTGGACATGAATGCCTAAATAAATGGGGTTTGCTTACACAATAGTTAGGCATCATAACAAGGTAAACGGCTATAAGACAACAACTTACCGTACTTAATATAGCTTATGCCTATATTGCTAGCTAGAGGATGTGTTTCTAATAAACTTAATGCGAGTGCCATCGGTGCTATTTAAACTCAATGCAGCACCTTCATTTGCGATGTCACCGAATAAAGGATCTTCATCACCAGGCTTGGCTTGAGTCAGGTTTTTAAAGTCATATAAGTTAAAGTCCGCTAAGTGCGAAGGCTCTACATTACCAATGGCACGGAATATATTATTCACGCGACCAGGCTGTTCAAGCTCCCAAGCATGCAACATATCCTTTATTTTTTGGCGCTGTAAGTTCTCTTGGCTGCCACATAAATCACAAGGAATGATAGGAAACTCCATTTGACGGGCATAGCTGGCGATGTCTTTTTCACTGCAATAAGCCAATGGGCGTATCACGATATTTTGTTTGTCATTGGTAGAAAGCTTAGGCGGCATTGCTTTCATTTTTGCGCCGAAAAACATGTTCAAGAATAAGGTTTCTACAATGTCATCGCGGTGATGACCAAGCGCAATTTTGTTCGCGCCCAGCTCTTTTGCTGTGGTGTAAATTACGCCACGCCTGAGGCGGGAACATAGCGAGCAAGTAGTTTTACCTTCAGAAATCTTTCCTTTTACAATCGAATAGGTGTCCGCTTCAACAATGCGGTAATCAATACCCAGCTTCTCAAAATAAGCCGGCAAAATATCCGCAGGAAAACCAGGTTGTTTTTGATCCAAATTCATTGCAATCAGTTTGAAATTGATAGGTGCGCGCGCTTGCAAGGCTAATAATATCATCAACATTGCGTGAGAATCTTTGCCACCACTCATGCACACTAGCACAGTGTCGCCTTCTTCAATCATGTTGTAATCGCCAATGGCTTTGCCCGTGGCACTGATTAAGCTATTACGTAGCTTGATGAAGTTGTTGGAATGGTTTGCGGGTAAATGTTTGATCATGGGGTTTCTAATATTCGAGTTTTGTTATAGGTTGCTTTTGTTTAATGGCATTTATAAATTAAGCGACCTGCCGCCATCTACAGCTAATACGTGACCCGTAATAAACGGCGCATCTGCCACTAAAAACTTAACAGCTTTGGCTACGTCTTCGGCTTCGCCTACCCGTTTGAGCAGGGTTTGATTGATGACACGTTGGCGATACACTTCGTCAAATAGCGGATTATTCTCTGGCCATTGTACTGGACCGGGCGCCACTGCATTTACGCGTACCTCAGGGCTTAATTCATGTGCTAGTGATTTGGTGAGCGTGACTAATCCCGCCTTTGCCACACTATATATAATGTACCCTTTTTTTGGGCGCTCCACATGCATATCGGTAATATTTACAATGCAACCATGATTTTTGCGCAATTCAGGTGCAGCAGCCTGAGATAAAAACAGCGGCGCTTTTAAATTGCTGCCCATTAAGTCGTGCCACTTTGCTTCATTAATATCGCCAATTTCACTCGCGTAATATGTAGATGCATTGTTGATGAGCACATCTAACCTGCCAAAGCGCTTAACAGTTTCGTGAATTAAATTCGGAATGCTCGCAATATTTAGTAAATCACCCTGAATAATCGCCACAGAGTTAGGTCGCTGTAAATTCAGTTCAGCTTGCAAGCTACGCGCTTCATTCAGTGAGCTTTTATAATGCACCATGAGTGAATAACCTTCAACGTGCAATATGCGGCAAATGGCCGCGCCCACGCGCTTAGCCCCACCAGTGATTAAAACGACTTTATTTGTATTGTTTGTGACCACGTATTATCCAATCCGAATTGTTAACTATTATAATCTATCTCTATGAGTACATTACCCACACCTTCAGCCGAGGCCAAAATCCATAGCCAAAAGCTTACCTCACTTATTCAACAAACCATTGAAGCAAAAGCTGGCTGGATAGACTTTTATGAATATATGCAGCTTGCACTGTATGCAAATGCACTAGGGTATTACAGCGCAGGAAGTCAAAAATTCGGCGATTTTAAAAATGGCGGTGGAGATTTTGTGACTGCTCCTGAAATTTCACCACTGTTTGCGCAGTCTGTTTCTAATCAAATTGCACAAGTTTTGCATGAAACCAATGGTGATATTCTTGAGTTAGGCGCGGGTACGGGGAAGTTGGCGGCTGATATATTGCTCACTTTGGCGCAATTAGCACCTGATTTAAAAGCAGTGCCAGCGCAATATTTTATACTGGAAGTAAGTGACCACTTGCGCCAAGTTCAGCTTGAAAACTTACATAAAAAATTGCCTAAAGAACTTGTACAGTGTGTGGAATGGCTTGATACATTGCCGTCAGCGTTTAATGGGGTAGTGATTGGTAATGAAGTTTTAGACGCCATTCCAGTGCATCTGATTCACAACACTCAGCAAGGATTGTATGAGCGCGGTGTGACTTTTGATGGGCAAGGATTTATGTTTGAGGATAAACCGCTGACGGAACCATCTTTGTTAGCGTTAGTGAGTAAACTCAATCTACCCAATGGCTACCTTACGGAAGTTTGTCCTGCCGCCAGTGGCCTAATTGCCAGTCTTGCCAATATGCTTCAGCGCGGCATTATTCTGATGATTGATTATGGTTTTTCCTCGCGTGAGTATTACCACCCACAGCGCAACCAGGGCACGCTTATGTGCCATTATCATCATTACGCCCATATAGACCCTTTGATAAACGTGGGTCTGCAAGATATTACTGCTCATGTTGACTTTACCAGCATAGCCTACACTGGCGTTAATCATGGTTTGGCGTTAAGCGGTTTTTGTAGTCAAGCACAGTTTTTAATAAACTGCGGCATGTTGGATTTGATGTCGCAAGTATCACCACAGGATATGGCACGCTACGCACCTCTTGCCGCAGCAGCGCAAAAACTATTATCCCCTGCAGAAATGGGCGATTTATTTAAAGTGATTGCTTTGAGTAAAAACTTTGAAGTGCCTTTGCTTGGTTTTGTTAGTGGCGATAAATCTCACACCCTTTAATTCGTAAGCAATAAAGTATAATCATGGCTATGACAGAAAACACGCAAATCGAGCAAGAGAACCCAATTGAAGTTACAGAAGATGAGGCACTAAAGAATCGCCGAATTCGTAGTTTTGTACTTCGCCAAGGCCGCTTAACTAGAGGTCAGGCGCGTGCGCTTGAAACTGGCTTGCCGCAATTTGGCATTAGCTACTCGTCAGAACTAATTGATTTAGATACTAAATTCAATCGTAGCGAAAGTAAAAAAATACTGGAAATTGGCTTCGGCATGGGTGAAACTACCGCAAAAATCGCACAGACTTTGCCTGATTGTGATTTTTTAGCCGCCGAAGTGCATACACCTGGTGTCGGCGCATTGCTCAAGCTAATTGAAGAGTTGGCACTCACTAACATCCGCATTATTCAACATGATGTTGTGGAGGTGCTGCAAAATATGCTGGTAGATGCCAGCTTAGATGGCGTACATATTTTCTTTCCAGACCCTTGGCACAAAACACGCCATCACAAACGTCGATTGATTCAAGCTGGGTTCGTAAAACTGCTTTGTAGCAAATTAAAAGTAGGCGGTTATTTGCATGTGGCTACCGATTGGCAAGAATATGCAGAATGGGTACTCGAGGTATTGAATGCGGAGCCGCTACTGCAAAATACGGCAGAAAATTATGCAGAAAAACCGAGCTATAGACCGCTAACTAAGTTTGAAAATCGGGGTATTAAGCTAGGACATGGTGTTTGGGATATGGTGTTTACACGTAAATAAAAGACCGTAGGCTCTGCAAAAAAAATCTTTATTTGCACACCTGTTATTTTACAATAAAGCACACAACACTAATCGTTAGTATCGCCTTCATCCAGATTAAATGTCTTCCGCACTAAATCTTCAGGCTCTTCCGCGAACAACCATTTGCCTATCACTTTTTCTGCTTCTTCCACGCCTAGTTTTTTCAGGCTAGAAAATAACTGTATGGTGCATTCGCTATGATAATGGTTGCCCCACGTTTCAATCAGTTCTTTACGCACGCGGTTGAGTGTTAAGCTGGCTTCACCGCGTGAGAGTTTGTCTGATTTGGTTAATAGCACATGCACTGGTTTGCCGCTTGGGCAAAACCAATCTAGCATTTGACGGTCTAGCGGTGTGAGCGGATGGCGGCTGTCCATGACTAGCACTAAGCCACCTAAGCTGGAGCGCTCGCTTAAATAGCGGGCAAGTACATTTTGCCAGTGCGCGCGTAAATGTTCAGGCACTTTAGCGTAGCCGTAGCCGGGTAAGTCGACTAGATGTCTGTCATTGCCTAGCGTGAAAAAGTTAATTAACTGTGTGCGGCCAGGTTGTTTACTCACAAAGGCTAGGCGGTTGTGGTTGGCGAGCGTGTTAAGTGCGCTAGATTTACCAGCGTTTGAGCGGCCAGCAAAGGCTACTTCAATGCCGCTGGCAATCGGTAAGTCGCGTAGGTGATGCGCAGATATGTGAAAAGTTGCATTTTGAAACAATGGCATGGCAATCCAATCCTATTTGGTTGGTCTCTAAATCGGTTTTCACACTCTCTTTGGAGACGCTGTAAACAATAGTGAAAAATGCTATCACGAATAGGTGTTTTTCGCTAAAATAGCGCGTTAATTGATTGAATAATTTAGATTAGTCACGTTGTACGTTGAGTACACATCAGCAAAATTGATATTTTAGGAGCAGTAATGCAAGTTCGTCATCTAATGAAGTTAAAGTTAGCAGGGTTAATGTTAAGTGCTGTGTTTGGTATTTCAGCGCAAGCGGCAACTGCTGATACCAAAGCTGAAGTAAAGGTGGATACTACCGCTGTGGCGGCTGATAAGGCTTCTAATAAGCAATCTGTAGAAAAAATCGTGAGCACTGTGTGCGCCGCTTGCCATGCACTAACAGGCAATAGCCTGATTACACTAAATCCAAAGTTGGCGGGTCAGCATCCTGAGTATCTTGATAAACAATTAACTGAATTCAAGTCTGGTAAACGCGCTAACGCGGTAATGTCTGGTATGGCATCTATGTTAAGTGAAGATGATATGAAGAATTTGGCTGCCTATTTTGCTAGCCAAAATTTAACATTAGGCCAAGCTAAAACCAATGGTGCAGGGTCACTCGGTGAAAAAATCTATCGTGGTGGCATTGCAGCAACTAATGTGCCTGCTTGTGCAGCATGTCATGGCGCGACTGGTGCCGGTTTGCCGAAACAGTTCCCGCGTTTGGCTGGTCAGCACGCCGATTATACGCTGGCGCAATTAAGAACATTCCGCACTGGCGAGCGTGCTAACGCACCGATGATGATGGCGATTGCTACCAAAATGACAGACGCAGAAATGGCGGCAGTTGCAGATTATATTCAAGGTTTGCGCTAGTTTGTTTCAGTGAGAAGAAAGGGTGGCTTAAGCTGCCCTTTTGTTTTTCTGAGTCGCTCCAAAGTCCATTCACTACTTAAAGGTAAGGGCTCTAGAGTACAGTTTACGCATTAAAGCAAGTCTTTATCCTGCTCACTTAGGCAGCAAGTGACGCAACGTATCTCATTTAATCTTTGAATCCCTATCATTTTGAACCCTAAACAATCCCTTTCTAAAAATATTTTCGATTTAATGAGCTCTATGCGCTTTGCTGTGAGTATGCTTAGCGTGCTCGGTATTGCCTCTATTATTGGCACGGTACTTAAGCAAAATGAGCCATATTCCAATTACATCATCAAGTTTGGGCAGTTCTGGTTTAGTTTTTTTGAAACACTAGGGCTTTACGATGTTTATCATAGCAGTTGGTTTTTAGTCATTTTGTTGTTTTTAATCACATCGTGCAGCCTTTGTATTTATCGCAATAGCCCTTTAATGATTAAAGAGTGGCGAACATTTAAAGAGCAAGCCACTGAGAAATCATTAAATGCGTTTAGCCATCAAGAAACTTATGCCGTCAACGCGCTAGAAAATTCGAACCTAGCCAACACCAAGCAGCAACTTATCCTGTTCTTGAATGCTAAAGGCTTTAAGTACAAATTCAAAACGCAGTCTGATGGCAGTGAACTGATTGCGGCTAAAGCTGGAACACATCAGCGTCTGGGCTACATTTTTACGCATTCAGCGATGGTGGTGATCTTTTTTGGCGGTCTGTTAGATGGCAACTTGCCATTTAAAGTGCAAGAACTGTTGGGTCTAAAGCGCATTGAAACCTTGGATATTCCAGAGTCTAAAGTACCTGCAATTAGCCGTTTAAGTGTTGATAATCCATCATTTCGTGGCAATATGACGTTGCCAGAAGGCACGAGTGATAATGTGGCTTTCGTGAGAGTTCGTGATGGCTACCTAGTGCAAGAGTTGCCTTTTAGAATTGGGCTAAAAGACTTTCGAATTGAGCATTATGCAACGGGTCAGCCAAAGTCGTTTGAAAGCGATATTGTCATTACCGACCCTGATCTCAAAGCGCCGCTCACTAAAACTATCAGTGTCAATCATCCGCTTACATACAAGGGCGTGGCGATTTATCAGTCTGATTTTCAGGATGGTGGTACTAAACTCAATTTTAAGGTGTGGAATTTACTCGCTAAAGATAATCATCCGCAAGCACTTGATGGCACGATATTCCAAAAAGGGATATTAGGCGGCGATGCTAAAGGCGAAGGCGCAAATGTTGTAAAAGTTGAATATAACGACTTTCGTAAATTTAATATTATCAACTTGTCGCCAGATGGCAAAGGCAAGCCGCACAATGTAGGCCCCAACATTACATACAAGCTACGAGACGCCCAAGGTCAGGCTCGTGAATATGTGACTTACATGCAGCCCATGCAAATAGACGGAAAGTATTATTTTATTTCAGGGATGCGAGAATCCGTACAGGAAGATTTTCATTATTTACGTATTCCAGTGGATGATGATCTGAGCATTAATGGTTTTATGAACCTGAGAGCTACTTTATTAGACCCCGCTAAATTTGAAGAAATTGCCCATCATTTAGCGCAGAATGTCGCAGCAAAAAACCAGGGGCCTAATGATAAAGCTTTGCCAGTGAACCAGCCATTTGAAAATAGTGTGGTGCAGTTGCTACGCAATTTTGCACAAGGTGGCTATAACCAAGTCGCGCAAGTGATTGAAAAGAATGTGCCAGAAAAAGAGCGTGAAGTGGCCGCTAAAGCTTACATTAAGATGATCAATCTTGCCGCATTTGAAGCTTACAATATGAACTTGGCCACCAACAAAAAACCATTACTGGTCAATAATGCTGAAACTCAATCATTGATTCAAGATAGTTTGAATGGATTTAGTGATATGTTTTTTTACGGCACACCCTATTTCTTGCAGCTTGAGAATTTTGAGCATAAAGAAGCTAGTGGCCTGCAGTTAACAAAGTCGCCAGGTGAAAAGTGGGTGTATTTAGGCTCGGCGTTACTGGTGCTAGGCATATTTTCGATGATGTATATTCGTGAGCGGCGTATTTGGTTATTGTTGAAACCTGCTAGTAATCAAGTGCATTTCAGTATGTCGTCTAACCGTAAAAACTTGGATTTTGAGCAAGAGTTTAGTTTATATCGCGAGCAAATTAGAAATCTAATAGTCTCAAAATAGCGTAAGGCTAATTAGTTTAAGGATACTCTATGAATAACGTAATGGATTACCAAGCAAAAACACTATTACAGCGCCTTAATTGGCAAGATTGGCTCTATGCTTTGTTGCTAATGGCAGGCGCAATTTTTGCCTATCGCAAATATGCGAGCTATATGGATATTTATGAAGTGGTGTTTTTGTTTGGCGCTGCGGCAGTATTTAGTTATTTGGGCTGGCAATGGAAAGCGATTGGCAAGCTGGTCTTAGCGGTGGCGGCAGTCAGTTTATTTTCAATCAGTTTGTATCATGGCGACCAAGCCCGCGCCACACAGACTTTTTTGCTTAAATTTCTAATTTCTAGTCAATCTGCCATTATGTGGATGAATGTAATGTTTGTGTTGGCGATGGTGACCTATTGGTTTGCTATGTTTAAGCGTTCTGTATTCGCTGGCAACGTGGCCACGGCTCTCACTTGGAGTGCAACGTTAATGGGCTTTGTCGGCTTAATGGTGCGTTGGTACGAATCTTATTTAATCGCGCCAGAAGTCGGCCATATCCCAATCAGTAATCTGTACGAAGTATTCATTTTATTTTGCCTGATTACAGCCTTACTGTATTTACATTATGAAAAAAACTATAACACCAAGCAGCTAGGTGGCTTTGTATTGCTGGTGATTAATGCAGCAGTTGGCTTCATTCTTTGGTATACGTTTGACCGTCAAGCCAATAACATTCAGCCACTGGTGCCGGCGTTGCAATCGTACTGGATGAAAATACACGTACCCGCTAACTTTATCGGTTATGGATCGTTCTCATTAGCGGCTTCAGTAAGTGCAGCATATTTGTTAGCAAATAAAGGCCTATTGGCATCACGCTTGCCAAGCTTAGAGGTGTTAGATGACCTCATATATAAATCGATTGCAGTAGGTTTTGCATTTTTTACCATAGCCACGATATTAGGCGCAATTTGGGCCGCCGAAGCTTGGGGTGGCTATTGGAGTTGGGACCCAAAAGAAACTTGGGCGCTGATTGTGTGGCTTAACTATGCGGCATGGTTACATTTACGCATGGTAAAAGGCTTGCGCGGTCCAGTGTTGGCTTGGTGGGCGCTCATTGGCTTAATCGTCACCACTTTTGCCTTCTTGGGGGTGAATATGTTTCTGAGTGGCTTACATTCTTACGGGACACTTTAGTATTTGACTTGCATAAAAAAGCGGCTTTTAAAAGCCGCTTTTTTATTTGAAAAACTTACTGATAATTTGCCAATTTAGACTTCTGGCTCAGTCGCTACCATTTCCACTCTGAAGCGTACTTCACCATCACGATTATCTACTAAGCTTAATTTATACCTAGCCTGTTTAGCTTGCTGCGCAGCGTGATACAAGCCAACGCCCAAGCCATTTTTGGAGCTTACATGTGATGTAAATAATCGCGCTACCACCTCAGCGGATATTGCCGAGCCAGTGTCAGTTACTTCTAAACAAAAATGTTGAGAAGGCATTAAGCTAACTTTTATAAAGATATTTGCTTCTAATTTTGCCTTTTCTAGTGCATTTTGTAATAAGTTATCAACTACACTATCCAGCACTTCTGGGTCAATATCGGTTTTAGGTAAGTGGGCTGGCGATTCAAATTGCACTTGCTGGTGTGCATTTAACTGTTTAAAGCTCTTCCACCAAATGGCTACTTTGGCTTGTTGTTTCTTTTCTGCGCTAGGGTGCTCAAGCTTGGTGAGTGTGGCGGCTAAACGTTGGTTAAGTCTAGGCAGTTGTTTTTTTATCAAGGCAATTAACTGCACATCATCTTCTGCATTATTAGGCATTTCTGCGGCTGTGGTTAAAGTGCCTAGAGATTGCAGGATGTTTTTAATGTCATGCGTTAAGCGCGAGCCTGTTTCATAAAATGTTTGCATATAAGTATTTTGGCTGATAGTTTCTTCGCGACGTTTTGCTTCATAAAACTCCCCCAAAATTTGCGTGAGTAATTGCACATGTAGATACATGGCTGGGCTAAACTGCCAGCGTGAATAAAGCGTTAAATGCAGTCGCTCGAAACTAAATGTTGAAATGAATGGCGTTGTATCACCCACCTGCCTTTTAGAGCTTTCAACTTCCCACATCAAGCCGCTTACCCAGTTGAGTGCGACCAACTCTTGCATCGCCGCATGTAAGAACTTGTCAGCGGTAGATTCCAATTCCGCATGTCTAGCAATTTGCCTAATCCATTGTTCAAAAGGAAGGCCCAGACTTAACAAATAGCGAGACATCAATAATTCTAAACCTGAGAACGTAGCGCTTGGGTTCCATAGCCAACTCAACACAACCAACGTGGAGGCTAAGCCCATTACCGCTATGATCAATAGTTTAATGTAGTGTATTTTCCAAATAACACCAATTGCAAAACTACCTAATATGACGACAAGCGTAAGTAAAAAAATCAATAAAGTGTAGAAAAAATCGATATTAGGCGTTTGTAGAGTAGCATTAGGTTTAGTTGATAAGAATAAAATAGCCAGTGGAAACACCGGCAATAAGTAAATAAGTAAAAATTCAGCTGCAGCCAAATCATTATTCGCACCGAGTAGCTTGGGTACAACCCATAGCAATAATATGGTCAACAGATAGATGGACGCTAATATATTAGGTAATCGATCGTGGGCAGATTCACTAGAAAAAATACGCCCGCCAATGAGGGCTAATAAGCCCGCTATCCAAAGCGCCGTGAGCCACCAACTGGTAAAAAACATTGTAATAGCGGCGCCTACAACAATAAGCACTACAGCTTGCCAAGAGAGTGAATTGGATTGCCGCATCACAGGTTGCCACAGTAAAAAACAGCCGTAATGACATAGAAATAATGCCTTATGCAAATCGCCTACTTCACCCCAAATTAACAAGGCATGCAGTGATAAAAGCATCAATGCCATCAGGCGATCAGAATCATGGAGCATGTGACGATATAATTTGAAGAGTTTTTTCATGTATGATTGGCTTAACTAGAAATGGAAAGCAGTAATAGAGATGTTTTGTATTGTATGCTTAAGCAAAGTAAACCCATTGGAAATTTTGATGTTAGTATTTGAACATAAACGTCGGTTTATCGACGGTTAAAATCGTGTCTTGCCAAGAAGTGGGGAGGGTGATACTGGCTGGATGCCCCGCAGAAGAAGTGAAATTGACATTGGTATGACTCTTGCATGTGAATAGGAAATATTTAAGCATTAGTCATTTCACAGAACATTTTTGTATACATAAGTTAGGGAACTAAATGAAAAAACAACAAGCAGGTTTTACGTTGATAGAGCTGGCGATTGTGTTGGTAATTATTGGCTTGCTCTTAGGCGGCGTATTAAAAGGTCAGGCATTTATTGATAGTGCCAAGGTCAAAAATATGGCGACTGATTTTAAAAATATCCAAGTTTATATTTACGGATATCAGGATAAGTTTAGAGCGCTGCCGGGTGATGACAGTAAAGTTGTTGCACATGTGGTTGGAACGCTCGCAACTACAGGTACGGCTGGAAACGGTGTGATTGAAGGTCAGTGGGACTCAACTACAGCAGCAGCAGCAACTGGTGATGAGTCAGCATTATTTTGGCAACATGTTAGATTGGCAAATCTCGCCGCTGGCCCTACAGTCGTTACTGATGCAAATTACTACCCTACAAATGCAGATGGTGGACGAATTGGTGTGCAAAGTGTTTCAGGCTTTACTAAAATTACTGGGATGACAGGCGCATTTGCAATATGTTCAAATGCTATTTTAGGTAAGTTTGCAAAGCAATTGGATACAGCACTCGATGACGGCGAAACGTCTACAGGTTCTCTTAGAGCCGTGCTTAGCCTTACTGCTACAGGTGCAGGAGTTGCAACAGCAGCGGTGGTTGACTCCAGTAGTTACACCGCGTGTTTGACTTTTTAGAGTTTTGATGCTGTAGCTTAAAGAGTTTTAAAAGGCTGCAAAAAACCGCTACAGTGGGTTTTTTGCAATAAACTTGTACTGACTAATTGAGCGTAAAGTAATTTAACCAATTACTTAGAGTGAATTTGTTTTAGAATAGCGGCTTAATAAAGTCAAACAAAATTCGATAAAAACCATCACGCTACTCATGAACCCCAATATCGTAGAAATCGATCATTTATCCTTTGGTTACAAGGGGCGCTTGCTGCATAAAGGCATCAATATGGTGTTTCCACGCGGTAAAGTCGTGGCGATTATGGGCGGTAGCGGTAGTGGAAAAACCACATTATTACGTTTAATTGGTGGGCAAATTAAACCAAGCGCAGGCGAAGTGCGCGTTGATGGTGAGGTGGTACACCAGCAAGATCGTGATGGAATCTATAGATTGCGTCGTAAAATGGGCATGTTATTTCAGCATGGCGCGTTGTTCACAGATTTAAGTGTATTTGATAATGTCGCGTTTCCTATGCGTGAATTAACGGATTTGCCAGAATCTATGATTAGAGACTTGGTGTTAATGAAGCTTAACGCGGTTGGCTTGCGTGGCGCTTATAACTTTACGCCTACTGAACTTTCTGGCGGCATGGCAAGGCGCGTTGCTTTAGCTAGAGCCGTTGCGCTTGACCCGAATATTATTATGTACGATGAGCCTTTTGCTGGCTTGGACCCAATTTCAATGGGCGTGATTTGCGATTTGATTCGTAGCCTGAATGACGCGTTAGGTGCAACCTCTATTATCGTGTCGCATGACGTTAAAGAAACCTTCTTGATTGCAGATTATGTGTATTTTGTCGCGAATGGTGAAGTTGCCGCAGAAGGAACGCCACATGATTTAATACAATCATCCTTGCCATTTGTGCATCAATTTGTACATGGCGAAAAAGATGGCCCCGTGCCATTCCATTACCCAGCGGCCAATTATCAATCTGAGTTGCTGAATCAAGCGCCAGTTAAATGAGCGATAACCCAATAAAAATAATGATTAAATCAAAATTACTCAGCAGTATTACTCAAACATTACGCGGCATAGGCAAGCGTATGACTGAACGTATTTGGCGTTTGGGTACAGGAACTAGATTGTTTTTCTTGACCATTTTTTACTCGGGTGAAAGTTTTAAGCGATTTCATTTAACCTTGCGCGAGATCTATTTCACAGGCGTGATGTCACTATTGATTATCGTCGTATCCGCATTTTTTGTAGGCATGGTGCTAGCATTGCAAGGGTATAACACTTTGCAAAAATACGGGTCTTCAGAGGCCATTGGTGTGTTGGTGGCATTATCGCTAGTGCGTGAACTAGGCCCAGTTGTCACTGCGTTGTTGTTTGCAGGCCGCGCTGGTACAGCCATTACCGCTGAAATCGGCTTAATGAAAACTACTGAGCAATTATCAGCGATGGAAATGATGGCGGTTAATCCAATCGCGCGCGTCGTAGCACCGCGGTTTTGGGCTGGCGTGATTTCTATGCCGATATTGGCCACACTGTTTTCTATGGTCGGTATTTTAGGCGGTTATATAGTAGCTGTGCCGTTAATCGGCGTGGACGATGGTGCATTTTGGTCGCAAATGCAGGCGAATGTAGATTTTAGGGCAGATATCATCAATGGCGTGATTAAAAGCTTGGTATTTGGTGTAGCGTGTACCATGATCGCTTTATTTGAAGGCTTTGACGCACCACCCACCGCCGAAGGTGTGAGTCGCGCAACAACGCGTACAGTAGTCATTTCATCGTTAGCTGTATTGGCTTTAGATTTTGTTTTAACGTCTTTTATGTTGGTGATATAGCGCTGGTTGTATCACTTAAAGTATAGACGTAGCGCATGTAAATTGAGGGGATGTTAAGTGGATAGAACAACGATAGATTTATGGGTTGGTATTTTTGTGGCGTTTGGTGTAGCGGCCATGCTAGGCCTCGCCATGAAGGTGGGGAATTTAACTTCGAGTAAAATCGGACCAACTTACAGCGTGACTGCAGCCTTTGAAAATGTAGGTAGCTTAAAGCCACATGCGCCAGTGAAAAGTGCGGGGGTCGTTGTGGGTCGCGTAGATAACATTGTGTTTGATAGCAAAAAATATGAAGCAGTTGTGACCATTAAAATTGACAAGCGCTATGTTTTTCCTAAAGATACTTTTGCCAACATTTATACTGCAGGTTTGCTCGGTGAACAGTATGTTGGGCTTGAAGCTGGTGGTGCAGATGACACTTTGAAAAATGGTGATAAAATCACACAAACACAGGATGCGATTGTGCTAGAAAAGATGATAGGTCAATTTTTGTTTAGTAAAGCCTCTGAATCTAAAGCGGATTCAAAAACGGAGCCATCAACTAAGGCTGTAGATGCAAAATCAGGTAGGGCTAAGTCAACTGAATTAGGTGATGCGCCGTTCTAGAAGTTTCTGCGCAAATGCATGGTTTGCTTGAAACTTAGTATTCAAACGCAATACAAATAAATTGAAATAATCAAAGGATGGAAATGAAATCATTTATAAAACTTTTAGTTAACGTTAGCTTACTAATCAGTTTGTTTGGATTTTTTGGCGTGGCAAACGCTGAATTAGCACCAGATGCGCTTGTAAAGCAAACCGCCGATGAAGTATTAACCATTGTTAAAAATGATAAAGACATTCAGTCTGGTAGTCAGCAGCAATTGTATGCAGTAGTTGAGGCTAAAATATTACCTAACTTTGACTTTGATCGTGTATGCCGCATGGTGCTAGGTAAAAATTGGAAATCAGCAACACCTGAACAGCAAGCTAGCTTTCAGAAAGAGTTCCGAACTTTATTGTTAAGGACCTATTCATCTGCGCTCGGCAAATATAAAGACCAAACAATCGAATACAAGCCGTTACGCGCAGAACCGGATGCAAAAAATGTGAGTGTAAAAACACAGATATTACAGACAGGCGGTCAACCAGTGGCAGTGGATTATAGTCTTGTAAAAGGGGATGCAGGCTGGAAGGTGTACGATATTGTGATAGAGAATGTGAGTTTGGTGACGAATTATCGCAGTCAATTCAGCGATGAGATTCGCCAAAATGGTTTAGATAGCTTGAATAAAAAGCTGGCTGATAAAAACAAGGCTGGGAAGGCATAAATCTAACATTAATGATTACGGTATTCAAACCTGTTAAAAACCGAATAAAAATATACTCAATATGACTCATATCAAGCAGCAAACAAATCAATGGCAAGTTTCAGGCGAAGTGTTGATAGATAACGCGAATGAGATATTGAGTGAAAGCAATGCCTTTGAAATGCCCGCTAATTTAGAGGTGGATTTTTCAGCGGTGACCGATGTTGATACCGCTACATTGAGTTTGATAATGGAATGGCAGCGTCGTGCGTTGGCCTCAAGCTGTAAAATCTACTTTGCCAACTTGCCAGAAAACTTAAATAGTTTAGCCGAGCTATACGGCGTCTCAGCATTTATCCCAACTAGTAAGAGCTAAAAGCTGGCTTTTCCAGTTCAAGTTTATTGTTAATCATAGTCACGTCGCCATGTTAATGTTAGTTCAAACGGCTTGTACATGCTTATTGGCATGCAAGCCGTTTTTTAACTAACAAGCGACATCATTTATCGTCTTATTTTTAGCGCATCATTTAAATGAATCCTGCAATTAGAATCAATGATATACATAAAAAATTTGGTAGCCTACACGCGCTCAAAGGTATTGATTTAACCATAGAGCAAGGTGAGTTTTTTGCTTTATTAGGCCCGAATGGTGCCGGTAAGTCTACTTTAATTAGCATTCTTGCTGGCTTAATCAAGCCTACCGCAGGTGATATTTCTGTGATGGGTTTTGATGTGGTTAATCAATATCAACAAGCCCGACAACTATTAGGCGTGGTGCCGCAAGAGCTAGTGTTTGATCCATTTTTTAATGTGCGTGAAATGTTGCGATTTCAAGCGGGTTATTTCGGACGTGGCAAAGAAAATGATGCTTGGGTCGATGAGATTCTTGAAGGATTGGGTCTTACCGATAAAGCAAACACTAATATGCGGAAGCTTTCTGGCGGCATGAAGCGTCGCGCATTGATTGCACAAGCTTTAGCGCACAAACCAGCGGTGATTGTATTGGATGAGCCAACCGCAGGTGTGGATGTGGAGTTAAGGCAAATGCTTTGGCAGTTTATTAAAAAGCTCAACATTGAGGGTCACACCATAATTCTTACCACGCATTATTTAGAAGAGGCTGAGGCCTTGTGTAGTCGGGTGGGCATGATGAAGCAGGGTGAAATAGTCGCGCTAGATAGCACGGCAAATTTACTGAATAAATTTGCAGGCAAGAAATTACGATTAACCTTGGGTGGCATTACCTTGCCAGCCAGTCTTCAAAGTTTATTGCGCAGTCAAGAGAATGGTATTTTTACCTTTGCTTTGAGCGATATGGAGCAAATAGAATTTGTATTGTCAGCCTTGAGAGCCGCCCATATTAAAGTGCTTGATATGCATCTGAGCGAAGCGGATTTAGAGGATGTGTTTTTGTCATTAGTTGGAAAAACCTCATGAATAACGCTAAAGTGAGCAATTCTGCAAATATCAGCACTTCATTCAGTGGCGCTGGTTTTAAAGGAGCTGGTTTTAGAGGGCCTTGGACGCTGCTCAAAAAGGAGTTGTTACGCTTTTGGCGCGTTGCTTTTCAAACCGTGGCTGCACCAGTGATTACAGCATTGCTGTACCTGTTAATTTTCGCGCATGTTTTAGCTGGTCATGTGCAGGTTTATAACGGTGTGCCTTACACCGAATTTTTGATTCCAGGCCTCATCATGATGTCTGTACTGCAAAACGCTTTCGCCAATAGTTCTTCCAGCCTTATACAATCTAAAGTCATGGGTAATCTGGTATTTGTTTTACTCACGCCGCTAACGCATTTTCAATTTTTCGTGGCTTTTTTATGTGCGGCCATTATCCGTGGGCTAGTGGTGGGTTTATGTATTTATCTAGTTGCAATGTGGTTTGTGGATATTCATATCGCTAACCCCCTGCTGGTATTTGCTTTTGCCTTATTGGGCAGTGCTTTATTAGGTACGTTTGGCATCATCGCTGGGATTTGGGCGGATCGTTTTGATCAAATGGCGGCATTTCAGAACTTCATTATCATGCCACTGTCGTTTTTATCAGGCGTGTTTTACTCGATACATTCGCTGCCGCCATTTTGGCAAAAGCTATCGCAACTTAACCCATTTTTCTACATGATTGATGGCTTTAGATATGGTTTTTTTGGCAAGGGTGATGTTTCGCCGCTGACTAGTTTATGCATCGTTGGTGTGTCGCTGTTAGTGTTAGCACTGATTACGCTAAAAATGTTAAAATCTGGCTATAAATTAAGAGCGTAAGCTCGTCAGTTCAACTAAAAAGGTAATTCATCAGTGTTAAGTGCGCAACAATTAGAGTTATATATTACCCAACATTTAGCTTGCGAATACATCAAGGTTTTAGGTGATGACGGCACGCATTTTGAGGCAGTTGTCGTAAGCGCCGCATTCGTCGGCAAGGGCATGGTGCAGCAGCATCAGTTGGTTTATGCCGCTTTGGGCGACAGAATGCGCGCAGAAATTCACGCCTTATCAATGAAAACTTATACACCAGAACAGTGGGCGAATAAGGCTTAAATTTCAATAATAGAGTTTTAATAATCAGGCTTTAATTAGCCAGTTTATTCATCAATTAAATTCAAATAAATAACATATTAAGCAATGGAGATTCAAATGGACGCACAGGCAAAAATTAAAGAAACGGTCACCACTAACCCAGTGGTGTTGTACATGAAAGGCAATCCTAAATTCCCGCAATGTGGATTTTCTAACATGGCGACACAGATTTTAGACGCATGTAATACAAAATACGTTTCGGTAGATGTGCTGGCGGATCAAGCTGTGCGTGAAGGCATTAAAGTCTACGCAAACTGGCCAACCATTCCACAGTTGTATATTAACGGTGAATTTGTGGGTGGCTCAGATATTATGCGTGCCATGTACGAAAGCGGCGAGCTTCAAACTTTATTAAGTTCTGTAAGCGTGGCTAAGTAATTGGACAAGTTAATCATACAAGGCGGAAATCGCCTCAATGGGGAAGTCATTATTTCGGGCGCAAAAAATGCGGCACTGCCTATTTTGTGCGCCTCTTTGCTGGCGGAAACACCACTTAATCTTGGTAGCATTGCGGCGTTAAAAGATATTGATACCACGATTAAATTGCTCGGCATGATGGGTGTTAAGATCACACGCAATGAAAGTGAAGTGACTTTGGATGCTGGCGAAGTCGCTTCTTTTGAAGCTACTTACGAAATGGTGAAAACCATGCGTGCTTCTATTTTGGTGTTAGGCCCATTATTGGCGAGGTTTGGTACAGCGCGGGTTTCCTTGCCTGGTGGTTGTGCCATTGGCTCTCGTCCCGTGGACTTACATATCAAAGGTTTGCAAGCGATGGGTGCAGCAATTCACATTACGCATGGCTACATCCAAGCCAGTACTTTGCATCTACCTAATCGTCGCCTGCAAGGTGCGCGTTACTATATGGATATGGTAACAGTGACGGGCACTGAAAATTTGATGATGGCCGCAGCCTTAGCTGAAGGTACAACCGTATTGGAAAACGCAGCTAAAGAGCCTGAAGTCGTCGATCTAGCTGAGATGCTCGTTAAAATGGGCGCAAAGATTACAGGTGCTGGCACCGATGTGATTACCATTGTAGGGGTAGAGAAATTGTATGGCACTACTCACAATGTAGTGTGTGATCGTATTGAAGCGGGCACTTACATGGTAGCTGCTGCGATGGCTGGTGGCGAGGTTAAATTACTTAATGCCCGTGCAGACTTGTTGGATGCAGTCATTGAAAAACTGCGTGAAGCAGGCGCAATTGTAAGCAGTGATGCCAATAGCATTACAGTAAAAAGTGATGGTAAGCTCAAAGCGGTGAATATTCGCACTGCACCACACCCAGCGTTTCCCACTGATATGCAGGCGCAATTTATGGCTTTAAATACCGTAGCAACAGGTGTATCAAAAGTGACTGAAACAATTTTTGAAAACCGCTTTATGCATGTGCAAGAAATGCAGCGTTTGGGCGCGGATATTAGTGTTGATGGCAATACTGCCTTGGTTCAAGGTGTGGAATATTTAGATGGCGCGATAGTCATGGCAACTGATTTACGGGCTTCAGCAAGCCTAGTATTAGCAGGCTTGGTGGCACGCGGTGAAACTGTAATTGAGCGTATCTATCACCTAGATCGCGGTTATGAAAAGCTAGAACAAAAATTAAACGCACTTGGTGCAAATGTTAGTCGAGTCTAAAAAATGATTACCATCGCTCTCTCAAAAGGTCGCATCTTCGAAGAAACCGTTCCATTGTTAGCGGCGGCGGGTATTCATGCGCTGGAAGATCCAGAATCTTCACGCAAATTGATACTGGCAACAAATCGCGGAGATGTACGCTTGATTATTGTGCGTGCTTCTGATGTGCCAACCTACGTGCAATACGGCGCGGCTGATTTAGGCATTGCCGGTAAGGATGTATTAGATGAACATGGCGGCGAAGGCTTGTATCAGCCTATCGATTTACAAATAGCCAAGTGCAAAATGATGGTGGCGGTGCGTGAAGATTTTGATTACTTTGCTTCTATTCGTAGTGGCGCACGCTTAAAAGTGGTCACTAAATATGTAAAAACTGCCCGTGAACACTTTGCCGCAAAAGGTATGCATGTTGATTTAATCAAACTCTACGGCTCTATGGAGTTAGGCCCATTAGTTGGCCTAGCCGATGTGATTGTTGATTTGGTTAGTACAGGTGGAACTTTACGCGCTAATAACCTCAAAGCCGTAGAAGAGGTTGGCGATATTAGCTCACGCTTAGTGGTGAACCAAGCTTCACTCAAGTTAAATCGAGCAAAAATTCAGCCGATTATGGATGCTTTTATCAGCGCAATTGTGCCTAAATAAGCATCAAAAATTAATTTAAGAGAATAGATTTAAGGTGATGACTGTGAATATAGATATTCGACGTTTTTCTAGCACTGACGATGATTTTGACGACAAACTTAAAGCATTGCTAGCTTTTGAAACCGCGCAAGATGATAGCGTTGATGAGGTGGTAGCCAATATTCTTAAAGATGTTAAAAAGCGCGGTGATGCAGCGGTGTTGGAGTATACCAACCGTTTTGATAAAACTAGCGCGACCGATTTAGCCGAGCTTGAAATTAGTCAAGCTGAGCTAATTGCTGCATTAAATGGCCTGCCAGTTGATCAGCGTGAAGCTTTGCAGGTGGCGGCAGATCGCGTGCGTATTTATCATGAAAAGCAATTAATGAGCTCTTGGAGTTATACGGAAGCCGACGGTACGATTCTTGGTCAGCAAGTCACCTCATTAGATCGCGTAGGTTTGTATGTGCCGGGCGGTAAGGCTGCGTACCCTTCTTCAGTATTGATGAATGCTATTCCTGCTAAGGTGGCGGGTGTTAAAGAATTAATCATGGTGGTGCCTACGCCCAATGGTGAAAGAAATCAGTTGGTGTTGGCTGCTGCGGCCATTTCTGGTGTTGATCGTGTATTCTGCATCGGCGGTGCGCAAGGCGTTGGCGCCTTGGCTTACGGTACCGAAACTGTGCCACAAGTGGATAAGGTAGTCGGACCGGGTAATGCTTATGTTGCCGCCGCAAAGCGCCGCGTATTCGGCATTGTTGGCATTGACATGGTGGCAGGGCCCTCAGAGATTCTAGTGATTTGTGATGGCAAAACTAACCCAGATTGGGTGGCGATGGATTTATTCAGCCAAGCTGAACATGACGAATTGGCGCAAGCGATTTTATTAAGCCCAGATGCAGAATTCTTAGAAAAAGTAAGCGCCAGCATTCAAAAGCTAGTACAAGAAATGCCACGTAAAGATATTATTAGAACGTCATTAACTGATCGTGGCGCATTGATTCAAGTCCGCGATTTAGATGAAGCCGCTGAAATTTGCAATTATATTGCACCTGAGCATTTAGAATTGTCGATGGATGAGCCGCTAGCCTTTAGCAAAAAAATCAAACATGCTGGGGCTATTTTTATGGGTAGAAATACCTGTGAAGCGCTCGGTGATTATTGCGCAGGGCCAAACCATGTGTTGCCCACTTCGCGCACGGCTAGATTTTCATCGCCATTAGGTGTGTATGACTTTCAAAAACGCTCCAGCTTGATTATGGTGTCGGCAGAAGGCGCACAAGTGCTGGGTAAAGTGGCAGCTACGCTAGCTTATGGCGAAGGCCTGCAAGCACATGCACGTAGTGCTGAATATCGTCTAAAAGATCCAGCCTAAGCCCATGAGTAAGCTCTGGAGCGATATCGTACATAAGCTTACGCCTTATGTGCCGGGCGAGCAGCCTAAGCTGGACGATCTAGTCAAACTCAATACCAACGAAAACCCCTATGGCCCTAGCCCTAGAGTTTTAGAGGCGTTGAAGTTAGAGGCGGCAGATTCGCTACGCTTGTACCCTGATCCAAACTCGGATGCACTTAAGGCCGTAATTGCCGAAGTGCATCACTTGAAGGCGAATCAAGTATTTGTAGGTAACGGTTCGGATGAGGTGCTGGCACATACTTTTCAGGCTTTGTTAAAACACGACAAGCCTTTACTGTTCCCAGATATTACCTACAGCTTTTATCCTGTTTATTGCGGCTTGTACGATATTGAATATAAAGCCATTGCCTTGGCGGATGATTTCACAATCAATATTGACGATTATGATCAGCTTAACGGCGGCATCATATTCCCAAACCCAAACGCGCCGACTGGTATTCCTCTGGCTTTAATGCAAATTGAAACATTACTACAAAAAAACACACAGTCAGTCGTGGTCATTGATGAAGCCTATGTGGATTTTGGTACAGAATCAGCCGTTAATTTAATTCACCGTTACCCTAATTTATTAGTCACACACACTTTTTCTAAAGCACGCTCTTTAGCAGGCTTGCGTGTCGGCTACGCATTGGGTTCGGCAGATTTAATTGAAGCTTTAATGCGCGTAAAAGACAGTTTTAATTCCTATCCAATAGATCGTTTTGCATCCGCAGGTGCAATTGCGGCGATGCAAGATGCAACATATTTTGAGCAAACCTGTAGCAAAGTGATAGAAACGCGCGAAAGGTTAGTTAAAGAGTTAACGGTTTTGGGTTTTGATGTGTTGCCATCGGGTGCAAATTTTATTTTTGCCAAACATCAGCTTAAAGGTGGCGCAGAACTCACCGCTCTACTACGTGAAAAGAGCATTATCGTCCGTCATTTTAAATCGCCAATTCGCATTGCTGCTTATTTGCGTATCACGATTGGTACGGATGCGCAGTCAAAAAAACTTATTAGCGCGTTAAAAGAACTTTTGTAAAAACTCACTTGAAACGCATATATACGGTGATTTGACTGAATTTCCCATATAAAACTTGATTAAATTATACAAAAATTAATGAAATATGCATGAAAAGTTTGAAATTTCAGGCTGATTACGGTTATCATCTCGCAATGTGCTATTACGGCACAATATAAAAACTATTCAATTCGTATTTTAATCTTAAGTAAATCAAAAATGATTTACTTTTAAGTTGGAGGATGTAGCAATGGCTCAAACCCAAATGGCATTAGATTCATTAGATTTCGACGGTACTGTCGCTTTAGCAACTAAAGTTGCTCCACATGTAGATATTTTGGAAATTGGTACACCATGCATTAAGCATAACGGTATCAAATTGCTTGAAGTTTTACGTGCTAAATTCCCAAACAACAAAATCTTAGTTGATCTTAAAACAATGGATGCTGGCTTCTATGAAGCTGAGCCATTCTACAAAGCTGGCGCTGATATCTGTACCGTTTTAGGTACTGCTGATATTGGTACTATCAAAGGCGTCATTGATGTTGCTAATAAATATGGTAAAAAAGCACAAGTTGATTTGATCAACGTTGCTGATAAAAAAACACGCACATTAGAAGTGGCTAAATTAGGCGCTCACATCATTGGCGTTCATACTGGTTTAGATCAACAAGCTGCTGGCCAAACACCATTTAATGACTTAGCAATGGTTGCTGGTTTAAACCTAGGCGTTGAAATTTCAGTTGCTGGTGGCGTTAAAGCGGCTACTACACAACAAGTTAAAGATGCAGGCGCAACAATCATCGTTGCTGGCGCTGCTATTTACGGCGCTACTGATCCAGCTGCTGCTGCTGCAGAAATCACTGCAATTGCACACGGTGCTTCAGCCAGTGCTGGTGGCGTTAAAAAATTCCTTCCATGGATTATCGCTGCTGTAGTATTGCTAGCATTGTTCACAATGTTCAGTAAAAAACCAGCACCAGTTGAAGCTGTTGCCCCAGCTGCTGAAATATCAGCTCCGGCTGCTGAAGCTGCACCTGCTGTTGAAGCGCCAGCTGAAGCTGCTCCTGCAGCAACAGAAGCTGCCCCAGCTGCTGCACAATAAGTTAGCTTATTGGAAGTTTCTTACCGAAGTATCTTTCGTTAAATTCAATTTTCTTTGAAAGATATTACGTTAGAAACCTTATTGGCGTGAGCTGGTAAGTAAAAGAGCCTAGTCAAGATCATGTATCTGACTAGGCTTTTTTATGTATTTAAGCTTAACTGCACAAAGTGGGCTTGAAAATAGATGCTCTAGGAAGCCCGTCCTTATTGCCTCGCAGAGCATGTTATTTATCCTTAAAGGCGCATATTAGATGCCTAGTTGCTAAATTTGATTAGTCAATCAAGAAATGCGGGCACCCAAAAAACCCAAGTGCATCTAGTTTAGGTTAAAATAGCATTTCTCATTTAGCTTTACACTTTCTTTAAGTGAACCATTATGCGCACTGCTGAAGTCGTCAGAAATACCTTGGAAACGCAAATCACTGTTGCTATCAATTTAGATGGTACTGGTGTTTCTCAATTCAATACTGGTATTGGGTTTTTAGACCACATGCTGGATCAAATCGCCCGTCATGGCATGATGGATATTAGTGTGAACGCCAAAGGCGATTTGCACATTGATGCACACCACACGGTTGAAGATATTGGCATTACATTAGGCCAGGCTTTTGCAAAGGCAATAGGTGATAAAAAAGGCATTCGTCGCTATGGACATGCTTATGTGCCGTTAGATGAAGCCTTATCTCGCGTGGTATTGGATATTTCAGGTCGGCCTGGTTTGGTTTTTGGCTGCGTATTTACCCGCGCCCAAATAGGTGAGTTCGACGTTGATTTAGTCCATGAATTCTTTCAAGGTTTTGTCAATCATGCCAACGTGTCATTGCACATTGATAACATTAAAGGCCATAACGCGCACCATCAAGCCGAAACAATTTTTAAAGCTTTTGGACGTGCATTGCGTATGGCTGTTGAGTTTGATGCGCGAATGGAAGGTATCATGCCTTCTACCAAAGGTAGTCTGTAAGCGGTCATTGCTAACGATATAGCCACATGAAAAAAATAGATATTGCAGTGGTTGATTATGGCATGGGTAACTTACGCTCCGTGTCTAAAGCTTTGGAGCATGTAGCACCAACTAAAACCGTACTGGTGACGAGTAATCCTGAGGATATTGCCAATGCAGAGCGCATTGTGTTTCCTGGCCAAGGTGCCATGCCAGACTGTATGCGGGAATTAGATTCGCGTGGTCTACATGATGCCGTATTGCACGCAGCGAAAAATAAGCCATTCTTAGGTATTTGTATCGGTATGCAAATGCTTTTTGAGCATTCGGAAGAGGGTGATGCGGCTGGTTTGGATTTGTTAAAAGGTCATGTTAAGCGATTTTCGGCGGCTGATATGAAAGATAGCCAAGGTGCAAAGCTTAAAGTTCCTCACATGGGCTGGAATCAGGTTTATCAGGCTAAGCCCAATGTACCACATGCCTTATGGCACAACATTGCCGACGGTGAGCGTTTTTATTATGTGCATAGTTATTATGTGCAGCCCGCCGATGACAGTATTATTTCTGGCTTCAGTGAATATCCAAAGCGTTTTACTAGCGCAATCGCCACTGATAATTTATTTGCAGTACAGTTTCATCCCGAAAAAAGTGCGGGCGCAGGCTTACAAATGTTAAGTAATTTTGTAAGCTGGAAGCCTTAAAACGCATTCGCTAACTGTATCAATATATTTTGATCAAACACTTTTAATTATTGACTGCTTCTTTATTTCTACTTAAATTCTAACTACACTACATCACACTATGTTAATTATCCCAGCAATCGATCTTAAAGACGGCCATTGTGTCAGACTCAAACAAGGCTTAATGGAAGAATCCACAGTGTTTTCTGAAGACCCTAGCGCAATGGCGCGCCACTGGGTTGATCGTGGAGGTAAACGCTTACATTTAGTTGATTTGAACGGCGCATTTGCAGGCAAGCCAGTGAATGAAGCGGCAATTAAGGCTATCGTTAGTGCCGTAGGGGATGACATACCTATTCAGTTGGGTGGCGGGATTCGTGATTTAGAAACGATAGAGCGCTACTTGGATAACGGCATTGATTTTGTCATCATCGGCACAGCTGCAGTTAAGAATCCTGGCTTTCTGCATGAAGCATGCTGTGCTTTTCCTGGCCAAATAATGGTTGGTTTAGATGCAAAAGACGGCAAAGTTGCAGTCGATGGCTGGTCTAAGCTCACTGGGCATGATGTGATTGACTTAGCCAAGAAATATGAAGATTATGGTGTTAATGCGATTGTGTATACCGATATTGGCCGCGATGGCATGCTGACGGGCGTTAATATCGAGGCTACAGTTGCGCTAGCGCAGGCGCTCAGTATTCCAGTCATTGCTTCTGGCGGCGTCACCAATTTAGATGACGTTAGAAAGCTTTGTGCGGTAGCTAGCGAAGGTATTATCGGCGCAATTACTGGTCGCGCAATTTACGAAGGCACTTTAGATTTTACAGCAGCACAAAAACTTGCCGATGAGTTGAGTTAATGGGCTTAGCCAAACGCATCATTCCGTGTTTAGATGTGACTGATGGTCGCGTTGTTAAAGGCATCAACTTTCTTGAGCTTCGCGATGCGGGCGACCCTGTGGAAATTGCTAAACGCTACGATGATCAAGGCGCGGACGAACTTACATTTTTAGATATTACGGCCAGCTCTGACAACCGAGGCTTAATCCTGCATATTATTGAGCAAGTGGCTTCACAGGTGTTTATTCCATTAACAGTGGGCGGCGGTGTGCGTGAAGTGGAAGATGTGCGCCGATTGCTTAATGCCGGTGCGGATAAAGTTAGTATTAATACCACAGCGGTATTAAATCCGCAGATGGTGGCAGATGCCGCCAACCGCTTTGGTTCGCAATGTATAGTGGTGGCGATTGATGCTAAAAAAGTGGACAATAAACCATTTCAGTGGGAAGTGTTTACGCATGGTGGCCGCAAGGCGACAGGCTTGGATGCGGTGAAATGGGCTGAGTACATGGCTAGCTTAGGCGCGGGTGAGTTGCTAGTCACTAGTATGGATAGAGACGGCACTAAAATTGGTTTTAATAACCCATTAAATCGTGCGATTTCAGATGCAGTTAATATCCCCATTATTGCCTCTGGTGGCGTGGGTAACTTGCAACATTTGGTCGATGGCGTCCAGCAAGGCGGCGCGGATGCGGTGTTAGCGGCCAGTATTTTTCACTATGGTGAATACACCGTTAAACAAGCCAAAGAATATATGGCACAACACGGCATAGAAGTTAGATTATGAACTGGTTGGCAGCTGTACAGTGGGATGCAAATGGCTTAGTGCCAGTGATCGCCCAAGAACACGATTCAGGCCGTATACTGATGTTTGCGTGGATGAACCGCGAAGCCTTACAGCTCACTTATGAAACCAAGCAAGCGGTGTATTGGTCACGCTCACGTAATAAATTATGGCGTAAGGGCGAAGAATCTGGTCATGTGCAGAACGTACATGAAATTAGGCTGGATTGTGATGAAGATGTAATCCTCATCAAAGTGGAGCAAGTCGGGGGCATTGCCTGCCACACTGGTCGACATAATTGTTTTTTTAAGAAGCTGGATAATGAACAATGGCTGGTAGATCAGCCCGTGATTAAAGACCCAAAAGAAATTTACTAAACTACATTTAATAAACCCAATTAAGACGGAAGTTAATCAAAGTGAACGACACATTAAACCGTTTAGCTGAATTGTTGGAACAACGAAAAAGTGCTGATCCTCAGACTTCTTATGTGGCTAAACTGTATGCAAAAGGCATGGATAGCATACTGAAAAAGGTAGGCGAAGAAGCCGCAGAAACGATCATTGCCGCCAAAAATGGTGATAATGAACACCTGATATATGAAACAGCCGATTTATGGTTTCATACTCTAGTGATGCTGGCGCAAGCGGGATTGAAGCCGCAAGACGTACTGAACGAGTTGGCAAGACGTGAAGGTTTGTCAGGACTTGTAGAAAAATCTTCAAGATCAGAAGAGGGTACCGAGTAATGAGTGCGGACTGTATTTTCTGTAAAATTGTGAATGGCAGCATCCCGTCCAAAAAAATCTATGAAGATGATGACGTCATTGCCTTTAATGACATTAACCCGTCGGCAAAAGTGCATTTTTTAATCGTACCTAAAGCGCATATTGATAGCCTAGCAAGCTGTGAGGCGCAGCATCAGTCGTTGTTGGGAAAAATGTTATTGCTAGCCCCTAAGCTGGCAAAAGAGCAAAGTTTGGCAGGTTTTAAAACCCTGATTAATACGGGGCGTGATGGTGGGCAAGAAGTGTTTCATATTCATTTGCATGTGTTGGGCGGCGGTGATAAACCACCTAAAGCCTAGTCCTATGTCGATCAATTAACGTACTAGCAACGCTATATTTAGGAGAGTAATCATGGGTTCATTGAGCATTTGGCATTGGTTGATCGTTCTGTTAGTGGTTGTGTTGATATTCGGCACAAAAAAATTGCGGAATATGGGTAGTGATGTTGGTGGTGCCGTTAAAAACTTCAAAGATGCAATGAATGAGGAGAATACTGCTGATGCCGCTCCGCTCAACACCATTAAAAATGAAGCAACGACTAATTTGATTGATGCAGAAGTTACTGAAGTGCCTGTACCAAAAGCCGCGCCTAGAAAACGTGCTCCAGCAAAACCTAAAACCACTCCGAGCGCGACAGCTAAAGCCCCTGCGACTAAAAAGCCTGCTGTTAAAAAAATAGCGACTAAGTAGCTACTTTGAAAGATAAGCCTAATGTTTGATGTTTCTTTCTCAGAGCTCATTGTCATCGCAGTGGTTGCGCTCATTGTGATTGGGCCTGAAAAGCTGCCAAAAGTAGCACGCACACTAGGTGCTTTGACTGGACGCATGCAAAGATATGTCGCGCAAGTTAAAGAAGAAGTGAATCGTGAAGTACGTTTTCAAGAGTTGCAACAACTTCAGCAAGAAATTCAAGCAAAAGCCACCCAAGCGCAAACAAATTTCCAACAAGAAGCGGCGTCATTAACACAAGATTTAGTGGATTTAGAAGCTAATTCCGAGATTAAAGCGCTGGTTAATGAACCTGTCACCGAATTGCCAGAAAAGGGTAAACACAGCTAGTGACGCCTACCGACAATTTCATTTCACATTTAATCGAATTACGTAATCGTCTGTTGCGTATCGTCATCGGCTTTATGGTGGTTTTTATCGCATTTTTCCCATTCGCCAATAAAATTTATGAGATTCTTGCTGCGCCCTTGTTAAACAAGCTTTTGCCTATCGGTGGACAAATGATTGCCACTGGTGTGACTACGCCATTTTTTGTGCCGATGAAAGTGGCAATGATGGCGGCATTTATTGTTTCCTTGCCGCATACTATGTATCAAGTTTGGGCGTTTGTAGCACCAGGACTCTACGCCCACGAAAAAAAGTTCATGATTCCTATGATTGTCGCTAGTAGCTCACTGTTTTTAGCTGGCATGAGCTTTGCATATTTCTTGGTTTTCCCTGTGATATTTGGCTACATTGTCAACACCGCACCCCAAGGCGTGGCGGTGATGACGGATATTGGTAGTTATTTAGACTTTGTGCTAACCTTGTTTTTTGCCTTCGGGCTGGCATTTCAGGTGCCTATTGCGGTGGTCATGACTGTCAGATTTGGTTGGGTTACCATACAAACACTTCAGCAAGCACGCGGCTATGTCATTGTTGGGGCATTTGTCATTGGTGCGATATTTACCCCCCCCGATATTATTTCTCAGTTTATGTTGGCGGTGCCAATGTGGTTATTATATGAAATTGGTATTGTGGTGGCTAAGCTCACCAAGCAAGCGCCAGAGCAAACCATTTTGCCACCAGCCCAATAGGCCAAGTTTCAACGTTATTGCATCATAAAATGCGCTGAAATTCCTCAAAAAATCAATAAGAGATGCCCTGAGAGGCAATACCAGAGCGGCTCCTAGGGCATATGTTTTTATCTGATTCTCGGAGGTATTCCTGGAAGTCGGTGGTAATCTTAAGCCTGTGTATTGTATAGATGCCTTAAAACAAGAGTGGCGGCTATTCTTTCGTGATTGCAGGTTTTGGGCGCTTACCAATTAAAATTGAAACGTCGATAACTTTTTCAGCACGCGCAATTTTAAGTGTTGCCTTTTTATTGGGTGTTAATACTGCAATCAAATTAAGCATGCTACTGCTATCCGAAACCTGCTTACCCTCAATTGCCAATAAAATATCACCAGCGCGCAGTCCAGCTTTGTCTGCGGGGCTGTCTCGCAATACGCCAGCAATCAATGCGCCTTGCGTCAGTTTCAGCTTAAATGATTCCGCTAGTTCTGGTGTAATGTCTTGCGCCTCAATGCCTATCCAACCACGCGTCACATTGCCTTGCGAAACTATTTGCTCCATTACCTGACGTGCCAATGTGGCTGGAATGGCAAAGCCTATGCCCATAGAGCCACCACTGCGCGAGTAAATTGCACTGTTGATACCGACTAAATTGCCATCAGTATCAATCAACGCCCCGCCAGAGTTGCCAGGGTTGATAGAGGCATCAGTCTGAATAAAGTTTTCGTAAATATTGATACCTAAATGGTTGCGACCAAGCGCACTAATAATGCCTTGCGTAACGGTTTGGCCTACGCCGAAAGGATTGCCTATGGCCAAAACGACGTCACCAACATTAAGTTGGTCTGAACTTGCAAAGTTAATTGCTGGTAAATGCTCTGCCTCAACTTTAATCAATGCTAAATCTGTATCGGGGTCAGTGCCTACAACTTTGGCTGATAATTTACGCCCGTCAGCAAGCGCGATTTCAATTTCATCCGCCGAAGCGACTACATGATTGTTGGTCAGAATTAAGCCTTGCTCGCTCACAATAACACCAGAGCCTAAGCTATTTTCTGGTTGAGCTTGACTATCTAAATCATCTAATTGGTCCCCAAAAAATTGACGAAATGTTGGGTCATCTAAATATTTTTGATGAGGATTATCATACGTTTTTTTGCTGGTAAAAATATTAACCACGGCTGGCATGGCTTTTTTTGCAGCATGACTGTATGACCCAGCAATGCTTGAATTTGAATTAGATTCAACTTGTTTAACCACAAGATTTTGATCTTTTAGATTAAGGAAGGTGGGTGAGAAAATGCGGAATACAAACAGTATCGCCATGCACACTGTGGCCGCTTGTGCAAAAATAAGCCATAATTTTTTGTGTAGCTGATTATTCATATAGTTGGTCGATTAAGGTTGTCAGTGATATGGTGTAAATAATGAATATTTGTAGCTGTGATATTAAGGTTACAGAGTTAGAAATCAATAGGCTTGCAATTAAACAGCAGACTTACACAATCAAAAAGGCGCAAGCATATGGTAAAAATCAATGAGTTAACTCATTATACCCAACAACTCATGCAAGTTGAGCGTTTCAAAGATTACTGCCCAAATGGGCTACAGGTTGAAGGTAAAAGTGATGTTTATAAAATCGTTACTGGCGTTACTGCAAGCATGGCGCTGCTTGTAGCTGCCGCAAAAGCCAATGCTGATTTGGTATTGGTTCATCATGGCTACTTTTGGAAAAATGAAGATGCCAGGATAGTCGGCATTAAAAAAAATAGGATTAAATTTCTGCTGGAAAATGATTTAAATTTGATGAGTTATCATTTACCACTAGATGCACATCCGCAATTTGGTAATAACGTCCAATTAGGGAAAGTGCTGGGTATAAGCCCCATTGATTATGTGGGCGAATCTAATTTAATCGCCTATGGACATTTAACCCAAGCGATGAAGCTGCAAGACTTGGTGCAACACATTGAACAAGTGCTACAAAGGGTGCCTTTGGTGGTCGGTGATTTGCACAAAATGGTTCGGAAAATAGCTTGGTGTACTGGTGCAGCGCAAGGCTATTTTGATGCGGCTGTTGAGTTAGGTGCAGATGTATATATCAGCGGCGAAATTTCAGAACAAACCACACATCAAGCAGTCGAAACTGGCGTGTCTTACATTTCAGCTGGACATCACGTAACGGAACGTTATGGAGTGCAAGCCTTGGGCGAACATCTAGCCGAAAAATTCAACCTAATTCATGAGTTTATAGATATTAATAATCCTGTTTAATTGTTACATATCAATTAGTTATAAAATATATCTTTAATTGATTTGTAAAAAATTGTATAATTGCGCGATTGCAAAATATGCAAATATTTTTGCGCAAGTTTTAGCAAGTTAATTTAAGTAATGGTTTTATGAGTTACTTTATTTTTATGCATGTAAAAGTAAAGTAAATAAATAACGAAGCTAGCCTCAAAAGGGCGAGGCTTCATGTTCAGATCACGAGGGCAGCATGGCAGAAAACCGAAATGACAAGAATCAAAAAAGTGCTCACAAAAATTTAGGGAATAATCAAAATTCGGGTGTGAATTTAGAAAAGCGTAAATTTTTAATCGCTAGCTCGGCCGTTGGTACCCTTGGCTGCGTAGCTGTAGCTGTGCCTTTTGTAAAAAGCATGACACCAAGTGAGCGTGCAAAGGCGGCGGGTGCTCCAGTTGAAGTGGATATTAGCAAGATTGCCCCAGGCACGATGATGACGGTAGAGTGGCGTGGTAAGCCGGTGTGGATTATTAACCGCACTAGTGAAATGATTGCGGAATTAGCGAAGCACGATGATCAGCTGACCGATCCTAAATGTGACGTGACTTCCCAGCAGCCTAGCTATTGTAAAAATACAGACCGCTCAATCAAACCGAATCTTGCTGTTGTGGTTGGAATTTGCACGCATTTGGGCTGCTCTCCTACCGCCAAGCTGCAAGCAAAAGGCGATATGGGTGACACTTGGTCTGGTGGTTTTTTCTGCCCATGTCATGGCTCTAAGTTTGATTTGGCTGGCCGCGTATTTAAAGGCTCTCCAGCACCGATCAATTTGGTGGTGCCACCGCATAAATATTTGACTGAAAATACATTGCTTATTGGCGTTGATACTGAAGAAAAGGCTTAATTATGACCAATCAAACTGAAGTAAAGCAAAATAAATCAGTGGTAGCTAATGCGTTCAATAATGGCTTGAATTGGGTGGATGAGCGTTTTCCGCTAACAAGTAATATTAAAGCTCATTTAACAGAATATTACGCTCCAAAAAATTTCAATTTTTGGTACTACTTTGGCTCGTTATCACTGCTAGTATTAGTGCTACAAATACTGACAGGTATATTCTTAACCATGCATTACAAGCCAGATGCAGAGTTGGCTTTTGGTTCAGTGGAATATATTATGCGTGATGTGCCATGGGGTTGGCTAATCCGTTATATGCACTCAACAGGCGCTTCTATGTTTTTTGTGGTGGTTTATTTGCATATGTTCCGTGGCATTATTTACGGGTCTTATCGTAATCCGCGCGAGCTTATTTGGTTGTTTGGCGTCGGCATATTCTTATGCTTAATGGGTGAGGCATTCTTTGGCTACCTATTGCCGTGGGGTCAAATGTCATATTGGGGCGCGCAAGTAATCGTGAATCTATTTTCAGCAATTCCATTTGTTGGCCCAGATGTTTCTGAATGGCTGCGAGGTGATTATTTGGTGTCAGATGCTACATTGAATCGTTTCTTTGCTTTTCATGTGATTGCCTTGCCGTTTGTATTGGTAGGTTTGGTTGCTGCACACATTATTGCCTTGCATGAAGTGGGTTCAAACAATCCAGATGGCGTTGAAATTAAAAAACTTAAAGATAAGGTAACTGGCATTCCATTAGATGGCATTCCATTTCATCCTTATTACACGGTAAAAGATATTGTCGGTACGGTGGTATTTTTGATCGTATTCTCGACGATTATTTTCTTTGCCCCGGAAATGGGTGGGTATTTCTTGGAGGCAAATAACTTTGTGCCGGCTAATCCGTTAGTGACACCAGCACACATCGCACCAGTATGGTATTTCACGCCGTATTATTCAATATTACGTGCAGTGCCGCCGTTCCCTGGTGTAAGTTTGCTCAGTATTCCACCGTCGCTATTCCCTGGTGTGGCGGCTATGGGCTTGTCAGTAATGGTGTTTGCGCTGTTGCCATGGTTAGATAAGAGCCCTGTGAAATCTATTCGTTACCGTGGCACATTGTATAAAAAATGGTTGGCTGCATTTGTGGTGAGCTTTATTGTGCTTGGTTATTTAGGAACTGAACCTGCTAATGTGTGGGGGCAGTTTGGTGCTTGGTTAGGAAATGCAGATCGCGCAACAGTGGTAGCTCGTGCATTCACCATCATCTACTTTGCGTTTTTCATATTAATGCCTTGGTACACCAAAAAAGATAAAACATTGCCAGTGCCAGAAAGGGTGACAGGATGAATATCATGAACAATCTCATTAAAAAAACTTTATTGGTTTTGGCATTTTCAGCTAGCGCTATATTGCCTCAATGGGCTAATGCAAATGAAGGTGCTCACTTAGATAAAGCACCTGTTGATGCATCAAATCATGAGTCATTGCAGCGTGGTGCGCGTACTTTTGTTAATAACTGCTTAAATTGTCACAGCGCAAATTACATGCGTTATAACCGCCTGCTAGATATTGGTCTAACAGAAAAGCAAATCAAAGATAATTTGATGTTTGCGGGCGAGAAGATTGGCGACCCAATGAAAGTGGCTATTAATAAAGTGGATGCAAAGAAATGGTTTGGTGTAGCACCTCCTGATTTATCTGTCGAAGTGCGCGCACGTGGCGCTGATTGGGTTTATAGCTATATGCGTGGCTTTTATCGTGATGAAACAAGCGCTACAGGTTGGGGTAATTGCGTGTTTGACCCAGTCTCTTGTAAAGTTTCAATGCCACACGTCTTGTATGAATTGCAAGGTGAGCAAGCAATCAATCACGAAACGCACGAACTAACCCTCGCTAAGCCAGGAAAGTTATCGGCTGCTGAGTACGACACTCTGGTTGGTGACTTAACTAATTTTCTGGCCTATATGGCAGAACCTGCAAAACAACAGCGCAATCATATGGGCTGGTTTGTCTTACTGTTTTTAGGGGTGTTGTTAGTACTTACTTACAAACTCAAAAAAGCTTATTGGAAGGATATACACTAAATGATGACCTTGTACTCGGGGACAACTGATCCCTATAGCCACCGTTGCCGCATTGTTCTATTTGAAAAAGGCATGGACTTTCAAGTCATTGACGTTGATCTAGCAAACAAGCCAGAAGATTTGGCTGTTATTAATCCGTACAACCAAGTACCAGTGTTGGTTGAGCGTGATCTGGTCTTGTCAGAAGCCAATATTATCAATGAATATATTGATGAGCGTTTCCCACATCCACAATTGATGCCACCAGATCCAGTAATGCGTGCAAGAGCAAGATTGTTTTTATACAGCTTTGAAAAAGATCTTTTTGATCACATTAAAGACGTGGAGTCTGATGATGAAGTCGTTGCAGACAAAGCGCGAGCAACTATTCGCGATAATCTAACGCAATTAGTGCCAATTTTTTCTAAGCAAAATTATTTGCTAGGTGATGATTACTCAATGTTAGATGTTGCCGTAACGCCATTACTCTGGCGTTTAGGTCACTACGGTATTGAATTGCCTAATCAAGCGTCAGCAATTTTAAAATATGCAGAGCGCTTATTCTCAAGACCGTTGTATGCAGATGCAATGACGCCCTCAGAGAAAGCAATGCGTAAATAGGCGTGATTAAGTTAAAGTTCTGCTTAAGCACTTTAACTTAAGTCGGATACATATCAATATGACAGAGCTAACCTCAACAAAACCTTACATGGTGCGCGCTATTCACGAATGGTGTGTCGATAACAATATGACGCCGCATCTGTTGGTGGCGGTTGATAGTCATACTCGAGTGCCTATGACCTATGTTAAAGATGGTGAAATTGTCCTGAATCTTAACTATGGCGCTACGAAGGATTTGCAAATGGATAATGAAGCCATTGTATTTTCCGCGCGATTTGGCGGAGCTTCTCAAAACCTGTATGTACCAATGCACGCAGTTAAAGGTATTTTTGCTCGAGAGAGTGGTCAAGGCATGTTTTTTGAAGTCGAGCCAGCACCACTGCCTAAAAATGAGGCAAAAGAACCAAGTGCTGCGACACAAGATAAGCAAAAATCAGTAAGTATTAAGAAACCTACGTTAACTATCGTAAAATAGCTTAACTTTTCTCAAAAAATCAGTATAATACGCAACTCAAATAACGCCGGATTAGCTCAGTTGGTAGAGCAGCGCACTTGTAATGCGAAGGTCGTCAGTTCGATTCCGACATCCGGCACCAGTTTATTATCAAATACCCTTTTATAGATTTGACAGAAAGTCTTATTGTCAGCATAATCGCGGGTTCGGTTTGGAGGGGTGGCCGAGTGGTTAAAGGCGACGGACTGTAAATCCGTTCTCTCAGAGTACGAAGGTTCGAATCCTTCTCCCTCCACCAAATTGTGATGCTCGTTTTTTAGTAGATGTGTATAGCAATAAATAGATTTAGCCTGATGGCGTTGGTTAAGATGGGTGCGCGGGTGTAGCTCAGTTGGTAGAGCTTCAGTTTTCCAAACTGAATGTCGCGAGTTCGAGTCTCGTCGCCCGCTCCAGACAATTGAGCTTGCAGTGAGTGCGTGAAATTAATGCCCATGTGGCTCAGTGGTAGAGCACTCCCTTGGTAAGGGAGAGGTCGCGGGTCCGATTCCCGCCATGGGCACCATGATAATATTGTTTCAAAAATGTAGGCGTCTTGCTAAATGAGGCTGGCGTTTAAGTTTGACTGTAGTTGGGTGGTGTTACTGCCACTTTAATTTGAACAAGTTTTATTAATCTTAATAAAGCTTATAGTTAATAAAATATTGTAAAGGACTGAAGCAATGGCAAAAGGTAAATTTGAGCGGACCAAGCCGCACGTCAACGTAGGTACAATTGGCCACGTGGACCACGGTAAGACAACGCTAACAGCAGCAATCACGACGGTATTGACAAAAAAATACGGCGGCGAAGCTAAGAATTT
>CAINBI010000004.1 GCA_903846555.1 uncultured Pseudomonadota bacterium | reverse complement strand
GTATGTCTGCAAAGACCCAGTCCAGCACCTCAATATGCGCGTCCAGCCATTCCGATATCACTTTCAATTCCTGACCAATTTCGTGTTTTGAAAAGACTTCGTATATACTCATCTGGTGTGTACGTTTTGCACGCATTTTGAAACCCCGGTGGCTTTGTTTATTGTTTACAATCAATGGCTTGAGAGTAATTATAAACATTTTCACTGGGATTTTCCACTGCAAAATTACGTTTTATCAAATAAAATCATATGGTTACGTTTCTGGATGAGAACTAACTATGGGCTTAGTGTTGCTTACAAACCATTCCTGCTGACTAGCACGCGTGATAGAAACACCTAACTGCACAGCCCATTCTGCCGCATGTTTAGGCAACTCGCCATACACATGAATGCTGGCAGGCCGTTTAGATTCCTCAGCTTGCGCCACAGCCATTGCCAGCACAAACGGCACAGCTTCACCGTCAGTGTCCACATCTAGTGGAAAACCTTGGCTAGTACTTATACGAACAAAGCTTTCATGGCCTCGGCAAACTATTGCCCAGCCATTCTCTACCAAATCGGGTAGCAGGGTTTCTGGAAACAATCGTATTGGAAATATTTCGGCGCGTGTGAGTTTGTCTAGCACGCGTTTCATCCAAGCTTTTTGGATGACGGCTACAATAATCTGCGCGTCAGATTTCGCTGCCAGTACAGCGTGCGTTTCTTCTGGTGCGCTTATCAAGCCAGCTTCTACCAAAAACGGCAGCGCGTTTAATACTTTGGCGTGGCTGCCTGGCGGTAGTTTTGCCGAAATAAAACCAACCATTGCGGCTGGCACGACAATTTCGGTTTCATCGCATTGCGGCAGCGCGGTTAAAAGATCTTTGCCGCGACGCAACACTTTAGCTTTGCCGCCTAAACCGTCTAGGCCAACTAAACTTGGGCGATCTAAAATAGCCCACTCGCAACTGTCTTGGCTTGCATCCCATGCGGTGGGTATCATTAATCGTAATGTTGTCAACGGTATCTTTCCCAAACTAAGTGTGGCCAACCGCCCCCATCACGTTTAAGGAGAGCTTCGACGCGTATTGTACTCTTTCCAAATTGTATCTGGCTAGTGACCATAAAATAGCGGCTGTCGACTGAAAACTGGCCATCACTCAAGGTGATTTTACTTTGTTCTAGCAGCTTGCTCACCTCGGAAATATTTTCAAACGGGTGCAAATCGCGTGCCGCCACAATGGTTTGCAGTTCAAATAGCGATAACTCTGGCAGCATCTGCCCCAATAATTCAGGCGAGGCAGTGTTTACATTGACTGGGGTTGGCTCTGGTAACACAGTGCAATATTGCCTTAATTTTGCGATGCTTTCTTCAGTAAATCCCTGCACGCGGCTCAAGCTGCCCATTTCTATCAGTGGCTGATTAGCGGCGCGATAGGGAATCGGCTGCGCGAGGTAGTGCTCACTTTCGGCACCGTAGGGGTAGGTAATTTCAGCGTCAGGGTCTATCCAGTCTTTGAGCGCGTTAACGGTATCAGGGTTGCTGCCGATAGAGGTGAATAAGCGCTTTAAAAAGGTAGTATTGCCAGCATTATCTTGCATCAAATTATTGAGATTGCAATACTGTTGCTGGTCGGTAATAAAGCCTCTCACTATGCCACCTTCAAACGGCGTGGCGGGCAGCCTAATGGCCCAGTTTTCTTTTAAGTGATCGACAGATCCACCTTTGGCATCTTCAGCCAAAATTGCACGCGACCAATGAATAGAAGCTTCTCCCATCCAGCGCGCTTGTGTTGCGGAGAAGTGATTTTCTAGCCGATTGATGAATCGCTGTTGTTCGTACACCATTGCCGCAGCGACTGAAACGACCAAGGCTGCCAATAACATAGCTGAAACTACGGCGATGCCTGCCTGCTGATTATTGGATGCGCTTTTATTCAACATGCTTTGGTTCAACATGTTTTTGTTGGGCATGTTTTTATTAAATAACGATCGCCTCATAATGCGAAAATCCGTGTGACAGTTTCACCCGATTCTAACTTAATGGCTAGTTGTACGGCGGCAGGGGCAAAAGATTTTTGCTGCGAACCCGCCGTCACTACTGGCCAAACATTAAGCCAGCGCCCATCTTCAGCTAAATAGCTGAATGCAATTTGAGCGACATGCGGCAGCACTTTAAATACCTCAGGCTTGGATGCTGGCGCAACATCTAACG
>CAINBI010000003.1 GCA_903846555.1 uncultured Pseudomonadota bacterium | reverse complement strand
GTGGTTTCGTTTATTATGTTTCGCTTAAAGGTGTTACTGGTGCGGCTAATTTAGATATTAATGAAGTTTCTGCGCGCGTTGCTTCGATTAGAAAGCAAACTAACCTGCCTGTAGGCGTTGGTTTCGGTATTCGCGATGCAGTCACGGCTAAAGCTACTGCAGCGATTGCTGATGCTGTAGTGGTCGGTAGTCGCATGGTGCAAGTAATTGAAGCTTCGACTGAAGATCACTTGCTAGCCAATGTGGCCGCGTTAATGGATGAACTAAAGTCTGCGGTTGATGCTGCAACTAAAGTAATTTAATTATTAAAATAGCACTCAGAATAATGATGCTAAAGAGGATGGCAATATGGGTTGGTTAAATCAATTACCGCAAAAAATTAAACGTGTTGTAGGTGCAGAGAAAAAAACAGTGCCTGAAGGATTATGGAGTAAATGCCCTTCATGCTTATCCGTTTTATATAAAAAAGACCTAGAAGATAACGCTGAGGTTTGTCCAAAGTGTGCTTATCATAACCGTATTGGTGCGCGAGGCCGTTTAGCGCAATCGCTGGATGCAGAAGGTCAGTTCGAGATTGGCGCAAGTGTGCAGCCAATTGATCCGCTAAAGTTCAAAGATAGCAAAAGCTATGCTGATCGTATAAAAGAATCACAAAAATCTGTTGGTGAAACCGATGCGCTTATTGTCATGCAAGGCAGTATTAAAGCTGTGCCAGTGGTAGTGGCTGTATTTGAGTTCAAGTTTATGGGTGGCTCAATGGGCTCTGTTGTTGGCGAGCGTTTTGTGCGTGGAGTACAAACAGCCATTGATAATAAAATGGCATTCGTTTGCATTTCTGCTAGTGGTGGAGCACGCATGCAAGAAGGTTTGCTATCGCTAATGCAAATGGCCAAAACCAGCGCGGCACTTACGCAGTTAAGTAAAGCGGGCTTGCCGTACATTTCTGTATTGACTGATCCGACTATGGGTGGCGTATCCGCCAGCTTTGCGATGCTTGGAGATGTTATTGTCGCAGAGCCACAAGCTTTAGTTGGTTTTGCTGGCCCACGCGTTATTGAGCAGACTGTTCGTGAAACCCTGCCAGACGGTTTCCAACGCGCTGAATTCTTATTAGAGCACGGTGCAATTGACCTTATTATTGATCGACGAGAAATGCGTACACGCTTGGCATCTATTTTGTCGAATTTGATGCGCTTGCCAGCAGTCGCTTAATTTAATCATTGATTGCTGTTAATTGTTGAGTGTTTTTATTCATAAGGAATCTTGCAGTGTCTAGAGGATTTTTGCATGACTAAAGGCTTAGCTAGCAAAGCCTTGTTAAATGAGGGGTTGGCAACAAAGCAGTTAGCAGTGAATGATTTAACTTCATGGCTAAGTTATATAGAAAGCCTACATCCAAAATCTATTGCGATGGGCTTGGATCGTGTTAATTGTATGATCGAGCGTTTAGCACTACAGCCTGAATTTAAAGTTATCACAGTCGCTGGCACAAACGGCAAAGGCTCTACTTGTGCGATGTTGGAGCAGATTTATAAACAGGCTGGTTATCGGGTTGGTTGTTACACCTCGCCGCATTTGATACGTTACAACGAGAGAGTGCGTGTTAACGGTGTAGAAGTGCTTGATGCCGAGCTTTGCACCGCATTTTCTGCAGTCAACGCAGCTAGAGTCGGTGATGGCAACCGCGAAATATCGCTAACTTATTTTGAAGTAGGTACCTTAGCTGCGGTCTGGCATTTTATGCAAGCAAACATTGATATTGCTATATTGGAAATTGGCCTAGGCGGTAGGCTAGATGCCGTGAATGCCTTTGAACCAAACTGTGCAATTGTGACTAGTGTTGATTTAGATCATCAAGATTATTTGGGCGATACACGCGAGAGTATTGGTTTTGAAAAAGCATGCGTCTTTCGACCGTCGCTGCCAGCCATTTGTGGCGACACTAATCCTCCTGCCAGCTTGGTCAGTTACGCCGAGAAAATTAAAGCTAATTTCAAGTGTATCCATCAAGATTTCGATTACAAGTTAGCTGGCAATGAGTGGCAATACATACAAAGTGGAGTAGTGCTTCATACGCTTCCTTGCCCCGCGCTACAGGGGATTTATCAATTAAGTAATGCCACATGTGCTGTTGCAGCTGTAGAGTTACTACAAAATAGCCTGCCTGTTCCAGTTGCGGCCATTGCTACTGCGATGCGAAAAGTCAGCTTGGCTGGACGTTTTCAGAGGGTATCGCAGTCAGCGTTAAATTCATCTCGGGTATATCCCCAAGTTATTTTAGATGTCGCACATAACCCACACGCAGCCAGCGCGCTCGCTCAAAATCTTAGTGCCATTAAAGCCCAGTATAGCCAAGCAGAAGTCGGTAAAACTTTTGCAGTATTTGCGATGCTTGCCGACAAGGATGTAAAAGGCGTGGTGGAAGCCGTGAGAAATGAAATTGATGCTTGGTACGTTGCCAGTATTGATCATATTAGAGGTGCATTAGCCACCAATTTGGCATCAGTGATAGCTGACATTATTCCTAACGCAAGTATTAAGACCTTTGATAATGCAAATAATGCATATCAACAAGCCTGTATAGACATGAGTGAAAATGATAAAATAATCGTCTTCGGTTCTTTTTTTACGGTTTCGAGTGTGATTCAACTAATTTCAGATGATAGCAACTTAATGACTACTCAAAAATTCGATCTTTAAGGAAGCAGTAATGCCCCCTGATTTACATGACAATCAAGCATTAGCATTAAAGAAACGTGCGCGCCGTCGCTTGGTTGGTGCAATTGCACTTGTACTGCTGATGGTTATAATTTTGCCAAGAGTCTTGCAGGATCGCGCTGGCTTAATACCGCATGAGGCCATTAACATCACAATGCCAGCGGCTAATGCCAACAAACCTATTGAAGCCATCGATATTAAGGGTGTCACACCAGAGATGAAAGCCGCAAGTAATCAGGCTCACCAAGAGGATTTAACGCTTACGGATAGGCCTGTAGTAGTAGCGTCGCCTGATGCAAGAATAGAACCTAAGGTGACTGAAACTCCAGTTGCTTCAGAAGCAGCCACAAAAACTAAAGTTGAGAGCAGTAAAGTATTCAGCACCGAGAAAAATGAGGTGGCAGATAAAAATGCAGTTGAATCACAATTATCGATTAAACTGGAAAAAAAGACAGAACCAAAATTAACAGATGTTAAAAAGATCGATGAAAAAGTTCTTGAAGCCAAATCTGTTGAAGTCATAAAGTCCCCCGCTAAAGAGCCTGAAACTAATGCTCAACAAAAACATGATGAAAGCTTTACGATACAAGTTGGCGTATTTTCAGATATTGCCAATGTGAAACAATTACAAGAAAAATTAAAGCGAGCTGGGTTTATTTCACAGGCTGAAAAAATCAGCACCCCCAGCGGTGAAAAAATTCGGTTAAAAGCGGGTAACTTTCACTCACGCCAAGATGCGACGTATGCACTCACTAAACTGAAGGCGGCGGACTTGACTGGCATGGTTATTAGTAATGATTAGTCGTTTTATGATGCTAGTTACCAGCACTAAAAACAATAATAAATTCTTATTATCGTCATTTTTGACTATGCCTGATTTTAATTAGAACTAGTTTTATTGATGACTAGTTTTGATTACATCGTACTCAGCATTATCGGCTTATCCGTTGTTTTAAGTGTAATGCGTGGTTTGGTTAGGGAGGTATTGGCCATTATGGGCTGGCTTGCCGCATTTTATGTCGCCAGAACCTATGCAAGCCAGATATTGCCTATGATGCCAGCCAACATCCCAACTGAGCCTTTAAGGGTTTTGGCAGCATTTTTAGTCTTGTTTTTAGCGACGTTATTGGTGGTTAGTTTATTGGCCATTGCCCTCACGGCTATTTTTAAGACTATAGGCTTAGGATGGATAAACCGCTTGTTAGGCGCGATTTTTGGTTTGGCGCGTGGTGTACTGATTGTTTGTATTGTTGTATTTTTAGCAGGGCTTACTAACCTTCCAAAAGATACTAGTTGGAGAAATGCCATGTTTAGTGCGCCAATCGAGGCAATGGTCATTAGTATGTTGCCTTGGATACCAATCAGTATGGCTCAGCATGTTAAATATGATTAAATTAAACGGTATTTAAATACAATTAACGACCTAAACAAATGCATTAAAGTCATCCTCTTTATATTAAAAAATTAATCACTTAAGGCTTTATTCATGTGCGGAATTATAGGCATTGTAGGTAAAAATCCAGTCAACCAGTTGTTGTATGATGGTTTGTTGGTTTTGCAACATCGCGGACAAGATGCCGCTGGCATAGTGACTACTGACGGCAATACGTTTTTTATGCATAAAAATAATGGCTTGGTCAAAGATGTGTTTCAAACACGTCATATGCGCAGCCTAATTGGCAATGTCGGCATTGCGCATGTGCGTTATCCAACAGCTGGTTCTTCTAGCGCTGCTGAAGCGCAGCCGTTTTATGTCAACTCACCATTTGGTATCGTATTGGGTCACAACGGTAATTTAACCAATTCTGAACAATTGAAATCAGAAATGTTCCGCCAAGATTTACGTCACATTAATACTAATTCTGATTCAGAAGTCCTGTTGAATGTGCTGGCACACGAAATTGAAATAACCTCACGTAACGCGGTGCTTAATACTGACATGGCATTTGAGGCGGTGGCAGGCGTACATAAACGCTGTAAAGGCGCTTATGCCGTAGTTTCAATGATCGCAAATTTTGGTTTGCTCGCATTTCGCGACCCCAATGGCATCCGTCCATTAGTCATCGGCAAGCTAGATACCGATAAAGGCACTGAATATATTGTTGCTTCTGAAAGCGTTGCACTGGATGTGCTGGGTTTTAAAATGGTGCGTGATGTAGCGCCAGGTGAAGCTATTTTTATTGATATGGAGGGTAATTTTTTCTCACGTCAATGCGCTGTTGATGCAAAACTTAACCCCTGTATTTTTGAATATGTTTATTTAGCCCGTCCTGACTCAGTGATTGATGGCGTTTCTGTTTATCAGACTCGTTTAGATATAGGTAAAAGTTTGGCAGAAAAAATCAAGCGCGAATGGGTCGATAAAAAGATAGATGTCGTCATTCCGATTCCAGATACAAGCCGCCCAAGTGCTTTACAAGTAGGCATCGTACTGGGTTTGGATTATCGCGAAGGCTTCATTAAAAATCGTTATATTGGCCGCACATTTATTATGCCAGGCCAAGCGTTACGTAAAAAATCTGTGCGTCAAAAGCTTAACCCAATAGGCATTGAGTTTAAGGGTAAAAATGTGCTTTTGGTCGATGATTCGATTGTGCGCGGTACAACATCGCAACAAATCGTACAAATGGCGCGTGATGCTGGCGCGAATAAAGTTTATTTTGCTTCAGCAGCGCCTCCAGTACGCTTTCCCAATGTCTATGGCATTGATATGCCAAGCCGAGATGAGTTACTAGCCACAGATCGTACTGATGAAGAAATCTGTCAGGAGATTGGTGCTGATGCACTTATTTATCAAGATTTAGATGCTTTGGTTGCGGGTGTGAAGTTAAGTAACCCTAATATTAAAGACTTCGATTGCTCATGTTTTGACGGTAAGTATGTAACGGGTGATATTGATGAGGCCTACTTGGCGAATATAGAAGCTGCACGCGGTGATGTTAATAAAAAACAAAAGCCTTCTAACTCAAGTGCGCAAATGGATTTGAATTTAATTGATGCTTTTGATAATGAGTTAGTAGAATAGCTCGCTATCAGTACCTGTGAGTTTATTACTTTAGGTGTCGCGCTTAATCTTTGATTCCCAAGTACCAAAAACGTTGTAATTACCAAGTATTTTTGGTCAACAGCTATTTCGTTGCGAGCCTTGCTAAAAAACACCCAAAACAGATGCCCTGGGAGCCGCTCTGGTATTGCCTTCCAGGGCATCTGTTTTTGGCTTATTTCCATGACTAAAGCAGGGATTACCCATAAGAATTTTAATGAGTTATGTACTGTATTGGTGAGGCGAATTGAAAGATTATTATGCAGTTTTAGGTGTTGCAGCCAATGTTGCCTTGAGCGACATAAAAAATGCTTATCGAAAAAAAGCATCACAACTGCATCCTGATAAAAATGCAGCTAGCGATGCCCCTGCAATGTTCAGGGAAGTGCAAGAAGCTTACGAAATACTTTCTGATATTAATAAACGAAGTGTATATGATGAAAATCGGAGGCGCAGTTTATTGGATAATCCAATACAAACAGCCCGTGAAATTTGGCAATACTACTTAGATGGAGTGTTAAAACAATGAGAATATCCCGATACTTTACCGATTTAATGGCTACTTATGTGGCCGAAATTGACGACTTGAAAACTGATTCAGGTGGCAGTGACGTTTTAAAAGCCAGACTCAAAGATAGGCGCTCTCAGATTGCAGATCTAATGCCGATGATGGATTCAAATCCAGAAATGATAGCTGTGGCTTTTCATAGAAGTATTGTGGTTAAAGATGCTAAAACCATACTTAATTATCTATCTAAAGAGCCTTCTGCGTTTCCTTCATGGGATTCAATTGCGCCTTGCGTGCAATTTGAACCTTGGGCAACCGCAACAGTAGAAATGTTAAAGAAAGCCGAAGGCGGCGAGCAGTTTTTGCTCACTACTGTGATGCTTGAGTACATGTTCTCGCGTTATGAAGTGAGTGAAGATCAGCATGAGCCTGAAGATGCAGAGGATGATTCTTACAATGATGCCGAAGATTTAAACGAGGCGGGCGGACAATGGCTTTCAGATCAAGGCTTTGAATCTCACGAGTAAAGCAGTCACAAGCAATATAGTCACACGTCAATTCAAAACTTAGCAATAGGACACCTATGACCCATGCATTAATCATACAAGCAAGCAGCCTTATTCAGTCTGGCGACATCGTAAGAGCTGAGGAGCTACTGACAGCCTTGGTAGAAACAGATGGAGACCATGCGCTGGTAGAAGTACTCGATGATATGCCGTCAAAAGACCTGTTGGCAGTGATACGCGAATATGATTCTTCTAAACAATCCATTTTGAGCCTATTGATTACGCCAGATCAATTTTCCCGCGCAGTGGTTTTAGATCGCTTATATGGCGAGCGTTCGCATGAGCACTTGCGTGGCATGGTAAATGCAGTTATTTTTAGAGAAGATGCAGATGCCAATGAGTTTATTGATGCAATTGCAGAGCTTGAGTTTGGCTATGAAGCCTTGGCTGATTATCTTTCTGATCGGGCAGAAGAGGTGGTGGGAACCTCTAATGCGCTAGAAACTGAAGATATATCGCGCTCTGAAATTAGCGACCACGACTGGAAAGAAGTCACTTGGCTGCTAAGACACGATCACCCAGATGTTTACGCCAATGTGTTGGCGCTTTTAACGACCATGCTTGAGAATGAAGCTAGCGCTGAAGCTGAGCTGGCGTTTATCGACGAAGATGAAGAAAAAGCTGAGGCAGAAGCCAAAGATGCCGCAGCTAAAGAAGCGAAAGCTAAAAGCGATGAAGATGATGATTCTGCTATTTAAGCAGTTTCATTCTCAATGAGCGATACATGAATCTTGCTGAAAACAATCAATCGCTAGCCGCTTACGATAGCGCATCCTACCTTGATAGAGCGTTAAAGTATGCTATTCAAAAAAAGTTGATAGATCAGGCCAAAGTTGAAGAGATTATTAACGATGCTGCGACGGGCACGGTTCAGATAACAGAATATTTTGGCGCCTCTTCACATTTACGTCAAAACCTTGAAGAAGCAAGCGTTTGGATGGCGAGTTTAGTGAGCTTGCATCTTGAGCATGCCACTAATGGTGAGCTGAATCAGGCCGCGCTAATGATCAAAGAAAAGTCATTTCGCACGCTTTCTCGTGGTGGTTCGCAAATGCTAAAAGCACTGTATGTCTTGCCTGAAGCTAATCACTTTGGTTCACCAAGGATTGATTCAGAAAGTGAATTCCTTAAAAGATGCCTAAACAGCCGAATGACGGTAGCAAAATATCGACAGACTTTGGCAGAGCATGAGCAATTCAAACTAGAGTTAAGTTTTGCTAATTGCTTAGTCAAAAAAATCGGCTCATCCATCAGTGTGTTCAATGATTTACATGCGTCAGCAGAGCATGTTATTCGCACGTCTTTGCTATTTTTGGCTTATGGCGCTAAAAAAATGGGCGGTAACAAAGCGGTTTTTCCCGATGAAAATGCTTTGTTTGAAATTTTCACTTCAATGCGAAAGGAGTGGGGATTTTTGGGCGACGTTACTTGTTCAAAAAAGTTTTTAGAAGACATTCCAGAAGATTTTCTACCATTGGCATTGCAAACCCTGTCGAAAATTCAGAATGAAGATGTTCCTAAAATAGTCAATCCATCCGTACCGTTAGCCACTATTTTTGCGGATTTAAAAGTACGTCAATATTTCTATTTGTTTGATCCGTTAAATGATGTCAGTCAGTTTGATAAAAAGTTAGCAGAAGAGTGGTTCTTGTTAACGGGCGGTACTGAAGATGACGCCTTATTGTTGACGCTGTTCCTATGTACTTCAGCTGGCTTAACACCAAAAACATCATTAATGGTGAGTGAGGCTAAAAAAGCAGTGTTGAACATTCGTGAAAATGGCTTGTTAGATAAAAAGGTCTTTCAGCTTATTAAGAAAGCACCTCACGATGAACAGGGGCAATTATTATCACTTTGGGACGACTTTATTGAGGATGCTAGCGCGTATTTATTTGATGTGTCAGATGAGAATTTTGTGCAGGTCATCAACTATTTAACCGACCATTGCCATATTCATAAACCCAAAAAATAGCGGAGATTCATCGGTGGAGAGTGGTGAATGTACTCAGTAAGCCATTGATACGCCATGTTTTCAGTGACCTAAAATTTAAACGGTAGCTTTCGCGCAACCCTAAATTTCACTAATAAGCGCTTCTCTTAGCAGATCAATGTGCTGCATGTCTAATTTCTGCCCTTTTTTAGCCGAGATTAAGAAAGTATCTTCCGCGCGATTACCTAAAGTATTTATTTTTGCATTATGCAATTCAATTTCGTGAATGAATAATTTATGCGCTAGTGTTGCCAGCAAGCCAGGTCGGTCGTTAGCAATAATTTCTAATTTATGATTATTATTTTCAGCTTCTGCGGTAATGGTGATTTGTGCCTGAATAGGCATATGTTTTACTTGCCGACTAATACGGCCTTTTAATGGGGCTTCTAGCGGAAAGTCTCCATCAACTTTGTGAGTAAGTTCAACCTCAATAAACTTTAATAAACCACTGTAACTTACTGACTTACCTGATTGATCTAAAACGATAAAACTATCTAGTGCATAAGCATGTTCAGTTGTGTAAATCTTAGCTTCTACAATGCTGTAGCCCATGCGGTCAAAAAAGTTACATATTCTTGCAAACAAATCATTCTGGTCTTTGCTATAAATCATCACCTGTATGCCGTCGCCACCTGGGCTTAGGCGCGCACGGACAACGGGAGCTTCAGTATTTAAATGCGGGGTAAGCAAGCGGCTGTGCCATGCGATTTCATCACTTTCATGGCGAACAAAATAGTTCGAGCCAAACTTTTCCCATAAATGCTGATAAGAATGTGGGCTTAATCCATATTTATTTAACTTTTCGGCGGCTTCTAATTTACGTGCTGAAATTGCTTGGTCTAAATACAGGTTTTGGTCGGTCAACACATTGCTATAGCTATGCCTGAGGGCATGTTTAGTTGCGTTGAACAGGTTTTCTAGCAAGCGTGCTTTCCATGCGTTCCATACCGCTGGGCTGGTGCCCCTAATATCTGCAACGGTGAGTAAGTAAAGCGCAGTTAAGTGACGTTCATTTTGTACGAAATGAGCAAAATGTTCGATGACACTCGGGTCTGATAAATCGGATTTTTGCGCAGTAGATGACATTTTTAGATGTGATTCAACTAACCAAGCCACAAGCGTACAGTCCGCTTTCAATAAACCATGCAATTTACAAAACTTGATGGCATCAGCGGTGCCAAGCGTAGAGTGATCTCCGCCGCGACCTTTGGCAATATCATGGAATAGTGCCGCTAAGTATAATAAATGGGGCGCATCAAACTCAGCAAATAACTGACTACATAATGGAAATTCATGTTTAAGCTCAGGTTTTGAAAAACGCCGCAAATTAGCCAGCACATTCAGAATATGCTCATCTACGGTGTATACATGAAATAAATCATGCTGCATCTGGCCGATAATTTTACCGAATACAGGGATGTAGCAGCCTAAAATGCCATAACGATTCATGGCCCGAAGCGCATGGTTTACGCCGTGGGCTTGCGATAACATTTCAATGAAACATTTTTTATTTTGCACACTTTGACGAAAATCGCGGTTGACTAACTTTTTAACGCGCTGCAAATTTCGTAAAAATGTTGCGCCCATGCCTGTTAGCTCTGGGTGTTGCTGCAACACTAAAAAAGCCTCCAAAATAGCCGAGGGCTGTTGCTGCAAAAGACCTGCGGTTTTAGCTTCTAGCAGCTGATCGTGCGCCTCAAAATGCGCGTTGATGCTTTTGATGGTTGGTGGGGTAGGTGATAGTTTTTCTGCGAGCAATTTAAGTAGAATTTCATTCATTAATCGCACAAATCTAGCGCTGCGATAATAACTTTGCATTAACTGTTCACTGGCGCGCTTACGTGGAATGCTGATGTAAGCTAATGTTGCAGCCAGTTCATTTTGATAATCAAACAATAAGCGGTCTTCACGGCGACCACTTAAAAAATGTAAGTGTATACGTAGTAATTGCAGGTTTTTTTCATGATGGCGAATCTGGCGGGACTCAAGTGCTGTGATGATATTTTGTTTAACTAACATAGCCCAAGCATTGCTGTAATTGGACATATTTAAACTACGCGTTAGCCACATGATCATGTGCAAATCACGCAAGCCGCCTGGGCTTTCTTTAACATTAGGTTCTAGATTGTAGGCAGTATCGTTAAACTTAGCATGTCGGTTATCTTGCTCTTTAAGTTTAGCCGCAAAAAAAGCCTGCACGTTCATGCTGCATTCAATCTCACTTAAAAAGCCTTGGTATAGCGTTGCATCGCCGATTAAAAGACGTGATTCTATTAAATTGGTTTGTACTGTAATGTCTTTTTTAGCTTCAGAAACACACTCACTTAAGCTGCGGACGCTATGCCCAACAGTCAAGCCTATATCCCATAACAAGCCAATGAGTGATTCGATGTTGCCATCGGACGGAGTGTTATCAGGCAATTGCTCTGGCAGTAAAACCAATAAATCAATGTCGGAATGTGGGTAAAGCTCACCGCGCCCATAACCACCCACCGCAATCAAACAACATTGTTGAGCAATGTGTGCTTCTACCCAAACTTCTGCGAGTAAATTATCGACTAGTTTGCAATGCTGTTTGAATAGTTTTGCCGTATTGGGGTGTTTTGTGAACTCTGCTTTAAGTGCTAAAAACCCATCTTTAAGATGTCGTCGCCAAAAGGCGACTTTCTCTTTTTCCGTATGGAGATCTTTTGAATGATTAACCAAGTCTTCCACTAAATTCTTCGCTTAGATAATCTTTTAAAGGTGCGCTGTTAATAAAGGTGCGCGACTAAATTTCAGCTTTTAATCTTTCTCAGATTTAAATAAATGCTGGTGTAGGCGGCGTTCCGCTGGATACGGTCATCACTTCATAGCCTGTTTCTGTCACTAAAATCGTGTGTTCCCACTGCGCAGAAAGGCTGCGGTCTTTCGTCACTATCGTCCAGCCATCAGGCATTTGTTTAATGTCACGCTTACCAGCGTTTATCATCGGCTCTATGGTAAACATCATGCCAGCTTTAAGCACGGCGCCAGTGCCAGCTTTACCATAATGCAAGACTTGCGGGTCTTCATGAAAAACCTTGCCAATACCATGCCCACAAAATTCACGGACCACACTATAGCCACTTTTTTCTGCAAACGCTTGAATGGCATGGCCAATATCTCCCAATGTAGCGCCGGGCTTCACTTTTGCAATGCCTAGCCACATGGCTTGGTAGGTAAATTCACATAGACGTTTAGCTTGATTCGTCACCTCGCCCACATAAAACATGCGGCTAGTATCGCCATGATAACCATCTTTAATCACGGTAATATCAATATTCACAATGTCGCCATTTTTAAGCATTTTGTCGCTAGGAACGCCATGACAAATTTGTTGATTGATTGAAGTGCAAATCGATTTAGGGTAGGGCTTATGGCCGCCTGGGGCATAGTTCAGCGGCGCAGGGATGGCTTGTTGCACGTCCACAATATAGTCGTGGCAAAGCTTATCAAGCTGATCAGTAGTAACGCCATGCACAACGTACGGTGTAATAAAGTCCAGCACTTCAGAGGCAAGTTTGCCTGCAATGCGCATTTTTTCAATATCTTGTTGGTTTTTGATTGAGATTGCCATGAAATGACTAACTAAATAATATAGAAAGTCATTTTAGCATAGCCCCTATTAACAGTCACTTTATCCAGGCCATGTCACTAGTCAGTACTGCAACCACAGCCCCTGTAGCGGCATTTTTTTGAGTGCTCGCTTATCGTCAATCTGCTTAACCTTAACAGCCATATTGCAGGTATACTTTTGAGCGATTAAGCTGCTATTCAACCTTCTGGTAATCACGTTGAATTGCGCTAATCCAACCATCACCGTTGTGATTGCATTAAAAAATAACAAATAATCAATAACAAGAAACTGGAACCTCATGTTTGAACAAGCCTTTAAAAATATAGACGACATTTTGCACAAAGATGCGGGTTGCGGTAGCGAGCTGGATTACGTTGAACAGACCTCATGGATAATTTTTCTTAAATACCTGGAAGATTTAGAGCGCGATAAACAAACTGCCGCCCAGCTTGCTGGTAAGGCTTATCAGCCCATTATTGAAGAACAATACAAGTGGCATAGCTGGGCTGTGCCTAAAACAGCCGATGGCAAGATAGACCATCACCAAGCCCTTAGCGGCGATGACCTCAAAGACTTCGTAGACCACAAGCTATTTCCCTACCTCAAGAAATTCAAGGCAGATGCGATTGCACCAGACACCATTGAATACAAAATCGGTGAGATTTTTAGCGAGCTAAAAAACAGGATACACAGCGGCTACAACCTGCGTGAAATCCTCAACATTATTGATGGCTTACGCTTTAGGTCTAAAGAAGACAAGCATGAAATGTCGCATCTTTACGAAGACAAAATCAAAAACATGGGCAATGCCGGGCGCAATGGCGGCGAGTATTACACCCCACGCGCACTGATTAAAACTATCATCAAAGTGGTTGCGCCTGAAATCGGCAACAAGATTTATGACGGTGCAGTAGGCTCGGCAGGCTTTTTGGCGGAATCGTTTGAATACCTCAAAACCAGCTGTGAACTGACCACCAAAGATGTAGAAATCTTGCAAAAGCACACTTTTTACGGCAAAGAGAAAAAAGGCTTAGCCTATATCATCGGTACCATGAACATGATATTGCACGGCATTGAAGCGCCGAATATTGTGCATGCCAACACGCTAGCCGAGAACCTTGCCGACATTCAGGAAAAAGACCGCTACGACATTGTGCTGGCGAACCCACCCTTTGGCGGTAAAGAGCGCATTGAAGTACAACAGAATTTCCCGATTAAAACGGGTGAAACGGCTTTCCTGTTCCTGCAACACTTCATCAAAATTATGAAGGCTGGCGGTAAAGCGGGCATCGTCATTAAGAACACTTTTCTTTCCAATACTGATAACGCCTCAGTGAGCCTGCGTAAACTATTGCTAGAGAACTGCAACCTGCACACCGTGCTGGACATGCCAGCAGGCACTTTCACAGGTGCGGGTGTTAAAACGGTAGTGTTGTTTTTTGAGAAAGGCGCACCAACTAAACAAGTTTGGTTCTACCAACTAAATCTAGACCGCAACTTAGGCAAAACCAACCCGCTTAATGAAACCGACCTTGCTGAGTTTGTGAAACTGCAAAAGACCAAGGCAGATTCAGGAAATTCATGGTCAGTGGATGTGGCAGATATAGACCAAGCTACTTTTGACCTGTCGGTAAAACACCCGAACCGTAATGATGAAGTGCAACATCGTAACCCGCAGGATATTATGGCGGAAATTGCCATGCTGGATGCTGAGAGTGCAAGCATCATTAAGAATATTCAGGCCTTGCTATGAAAAATATCGCCATTCTTGCCTACGCCTCCACCCCCGTCATTCCCGCGCATGCGGGAATCCAGTCTGTCAGTACCTGCATGGCAACCCTGCTCGATGGAAAAATTTTTCTGGATTCCCTCATGCGCGAGAATGACGGCAAAAATAGGGCGCGGTCATGATGAAAAATCCTGCCGTTTACATACTTGCCAGCGGTCAAAACGGTACGCTTTATATCGGCGTCACCTCCGATCTAATCAAGCGTATATGGCAACATAAAGAAGGGTTATCTGATGGTTTCACCAAGCAATATGAAGTGAAAATATTGGTATGGTATGAACAACATGAAACGATGGAAAGTGCCATCGCGCGTGAAAAAGCCATGAAGAAATGGCTACGTAAATGGAAGCTGACAACCATTGAAAAAATGAACCCTAACTGGATAGACCTGTGGCCGCACATCATCGGTGAAGCTCCACTTCCCGCTGTTTTAGCCGCATCTGCCGCTCCTGCCCCTTTCGTTATTCCCGACTCTTCTGTCGTTACCGCACCGTTCGTCATTCCCGCACCGTTCGTCATTCCCGCACCGTTCGTCATTCCCGCGCAGGCGGGAATCCAGCAACAAAGTGACACTCTTCTGGATTCCCGCCTGCGCGGGAATGACGATGTTGAGGATGTGGCATGATGAAGTCTGGATGGCAAACCAAATCTCTAGGGGATGTATGTAAAACTGGTTCAGGTGGTACACCACTTAAATCAAAAAAAGAGTTTTACGAGAATGGCACGATTCCTTGGTTAATGAGTGGAGAAGTAAGCCAAGGTGAGGTTCATTTTGCAACAAGATTTATAACCCAAAAAGGTTTAGAAAATTCATCGGCAAGAATTTTCCCTAAAAATACAGTGTTAGTCGCTATGTATGGTGCAACCGCAGGGCAGGTTGGAATATTGAAATTTGAAGCCAGCACTAACCAAGCTGTGTGCGGCATCCTGCCCAATGAACAGTTTATTCCTGAGTTTTTGTATTATCTTTTTCTTTCAAAAAAAGATGAGCTTATTTTACAGGCTACTGGAAATGCACAACCTAATATATCTCAAATTAAAATTAAGAATACCCACGTTCCGATTATTAAACTTGGTGAACAGCAACGCATCGTCACAATTCTGGATGAAGCCTTTGCAGGCATTGCCACAGCCACAGCCAATGCTGAGAAAAACCTCACCAATGCGCGTGAGCTTTTTCAGAATTACCTACAATCTACTTTTTCCAACAAAGGTGATAGATGGGAAGAAAAGACGTTGAAAGAAGTGTGTGCGAAAATTACAGATGGAACACATCAAACTCCAAAATATTTTGATAGCGGCGTTATTTTTCTCTCATCAAGAAATGTCACCAGTGGGAAAATTGACTGGGATAATATTAAATATATAGATGAGAAACAACATTTGGATATGCACAAACGAGTTGCGCCAAGAATAGGTGATATTTTGTTAGCTAAAAATGGAACGACAGGCGTAGCCGCAATGGTGGACAGAGATTTAGTTTTTGATATTTATGTAAGTCTGGCACACATAAGAGTTTTGGATAAAGTGTCACCAGAGTTTATGTTGTATTTTATAAACTCTCCTTTTGCTAAAAAACAATTTAATAAACGCTTAAAAGGCTCAGGTGTGCCTAATCTTCATTTGGAGGAAATTAGAGAAGTTGTAATTCCATTTCCCAAGTCACATGAAGAACAAAGGCAGATAGTTCAAAAACTTGACGAATTATCTAATCAAACCAAAAAACTAGAAGCCATCTACCAGAAAAAACTGGTTGCACTGGAAGAACTTAAAAAATCCATCCTCAACCAAGCCTTCAGCGGTCAATTGCAATAAGGTTAAACCATGAAAAAAGCCAACATTAGCAAGGAGTCGCCAGTGCCAAGCAAAGGGCAGTTTCTCGTTTACCAGACTGAGGACGGTAAGCTGAAAATTGATGTACGCTTTCAGGGTGAAACCGTGTGGCTTTCGCTTAATCAGTTATCAGAACTGTTTCAGCGCGATAAGTCCGTGATTTCGCGGCATATTAAAAATGTGTTTGATGAAGGTGAATTGGTGCGTAGTTCAGTTGTTGCAGAAAATGCAACAACTGCTACCGATGGTAAAGTTTACAAAGTCGAATTCTTCAATCTCGATATGATTATCTCTGTCGGCTATCGGGTAAAAAGTCTGGTGGCTACCCGCTTCCGCCAGTGGGCGACCCAGCGGTTGCGGGAATATATTGTAAAAGGCTTTACGCTCGATGATGAGCGGCTTAAAAATCCAGACCAGCCGTTTGATTACTTTGATGAATTAACGCGCCGTATTCAGGATATTCGCACTTCTGAGCGGCGTTTCTATCAAAAAATTACCGATATTTATGCGACCAGCATTGATTACGACCCCACGCAAAATATCAGCATTAGCTTTTTTAAAACCGTGCAGAATAAAGTGCATTGGGCGATTACGGGGCAGACTGCCGCTGAAATTGTGCATCATCGAGTGGATGCTTCCAAGCCAAATCTAGGGCTAACCAACTGGCGCGGCACGGCGATTCGTAAGCAGGATGTTGCCAATGCCAAAAACTTTCTGACCGAGCCAGAGTTGGCTACCCTTAACAATCTGATTGAGCAGTATCTCGTATTTGCCGAGGGACAAGCGATGCGCCGTGTTCCCATGCACATGGTAGATTGGCTGGAAAAACTGGACGCATTTCTCACACTGAATGACCGAGATATTCTGACCCACGCTGGACGCATTTCTCATGAAATGGCACAAAGCAAAGCCGAGCGGGAATATGACCAATTCAAGGCACTCAATGCCACAGACGTTCGCCTAGTGGATGCTGATTTTGAACGTGCAGTGCAATCACTACCAAAACAGCCTTCTATAAAAAAATCAAATAAAGATAAGCCATCATGAATGAAGCTGAAACCCGCGCCGAACTGATAGACCCCAAGCTGGCTGCCAGTGGCTGGGGTGTAGTTCCAGATTCAAAGGTGTTGCGTGAATTTCATATTACCGCTGGCAAAATTCAGACAGGTGGTTTACGCGCAAAGCCGATGATTGCGGATTATATTTTGGTTTACAAGAACCGTAAAATCGGCGTGATTGAAGCCAAAAGTGATGACTTATCCGTGGGCGAAGGCGTTGCACAAGCCAAGGCTTATGCGGCAAAAATGGTGATCGATTACACCTACGCCAGCAACGGTAAAGAGATTTACGAAATATCTATGAGTGCTGGTCATGAGGGTTTGATTACTTCGTTCCCTACCCCAGATGAACTGTGGCAAAAGACCTTTTCTGACCAGAATGACTGGAAAGACAAATTCGATGCCGTGCCGTTTGAAATTGTAGGTGGCAAGAGTGTTTATTATTATCAGGAAATTGCCGTTGCCAAAGCACTCAATGCGATTGCTGAACAGAAACAACGCATTCTGCTGACGCTGGCAACGGGTACAGGTAAAACCTTTATTGCGTTTCAGATTGCATGGAAGCTGTTTCATACGCGCTGGAATTTGAAGCGTGACGGTAGTCGCAGGCCAAGAATCTTGTTTTTGGCGGATAGAAATATTCTGGCAAACCAAGCTTTCAACTCTTTTTCGGCTTTTCCTGAAGATGCGCTGGTGCGAATTAGTCCTGCGGGCATACGTGAAAGAGGCGGCGTGCCGACCAACGGCAGTATTTTCTTTACTATTTTTCAGACCTTTATGAGCGGCAAGGACAATACGCCGTACTTTGGCGATTACCCAGCTGACTATTTTGACTTTATCATCATTGATGAATGTCACCGTGGCGGCGCGAATAACGAAAGCAATTGGCGTGGCATTTTGGAATATTTTGCGCCTGCGGTGCAGCTGGGTTTAACCGCCACACCTAAGCGCAAAGATAACGTGGACACCTACCAATATTTTGGCGAGCCTGTGTATATTTACTCGTTAAAAGAAGGTATTAACGATGGCTTTTTAACGCCATTTAAAGTTAAGCGCATTAAAACCACGATGGATGATTACATTTACACCTCAGACGATACGGTGGTGGAAGGCGAAGTTGAGCAGGGTAAACTTTACGAAGAGGCTGACTTTAATCGCATCATTGAAATAAAAGCGCGTGAAGCCAAGCGGGTGCAGACTTTTTTGGGTGAGATTAACCAGAAAGAAAAGACCATTGTATTTTGTGCTAATCAAGCGCATGCCGCCGCAGTGCGCGATTTGATTAACCAGTATTGCCAGAGTAAAAATCCAAACTACTGTGTGCGGGTAACTGCCAACGATGGGGTGAAGGGCGAAGCGTTCTTGAAAACTTTTCAAGATAACGACATGACTATCCCCACTATTCTGACGACCTCGCAAAAGCTATCGACAGGCGTGGATGCGCGAAATGTGCGAAATATTGTATTGATGCGCCCTGTGAACTCCATGATTGAGTTTAAGCAGATTGTGGGGCGCGGCACACGACTATTTGACGGCAAAGAATACTTCACCATTTATGATTTTGTAGATGCTTATCATCATTTTGCAGACCCCGAATGGGATGGTGAGCCAATAGAGGCTGAAATATGTAGTAAGTGCAGTAGCGACCCTTGCGTATGCAAGCCAGAGCCGCCTAAGCCTTGCGCGGTCTGTGGTATGCAACCTTGCCAGTGCGAGAAACCTCTGCCAACAGATTGCCAAAAATGCTTACAAAGCCCATGTGTGTGCAACAAGAAAGTCGTCATCAAACTGGCGGATGGTAAAGAGCGGCAGATTAGGCACATGATTTCTACGTCATTTTGGGGCGCAGATGGTAAACCTATTTCGGTAGAAGAATTTTTGAACAAGCTTTACGGCGCATTACCTGCCTATTTTAAAAATGAGGAAGAATTGCGGCAGATTTGGTCAAACCCAATCACCCGCAAAGCTTTGCTGGATAAGCTTGCCGAGGCTGGTTATGGGCAAGCTGAATTAGGTGAATTGCAAAAATTGGTAGATGCCGAGCAAAGTGATTTGTTTGATGTGCTGGAATATATCTCCTTCAATATTCAGCCTATGTCTAGGGAGATGCGGGTGTCGCAAACGCGGACTAAAATTCTGGATGGGTTAAACTTGGCGCATAAGGCTTTTCTAGAATTCGTGCTATTCAAATACATAGACACAGGCTTTGAAGAGCTGGATCAATCTAGATTGCCTAATTTGATTGAATTGAAATATCATTCTATGACCGATGCGGCCGATGCGCTTGGCGGGGTAGATGCAATTAGAGGCTTGTTTTTTAATTTTCAGAAGCAATTGTATGAGGCTCAGGCCATTACGTTGTAAGTAACTTTTGTAGAAAATAATCGAGGTAATCAACATGAAAAAACTGCAAGTAACCATTACATTAGATATGGATATACCTGAAAATTGGACGCTGGTTGACCATCCTGACGGCGTGCCAGTATTAACCGTAGGTGACGGTAGATATATGTACATGAGTTTTTTGCCCATGTTCACAAATGAGTTAGAGCCTGAATCAGAGTGGACAAGCGAATGCTCTCCTGATTTTGCTGAAGAAGTCGTCGAAATGGTGCAGGGTGAGGACGTTGAGATGACGATTGTGCTGAACTAAAAGTTAGGCTAGAAGACGCTTAAAAGCGATGCAAGTTTATACATATTGGGTTTTGCAAAAATATGCACTATAATGCTTTCGCTTTTAAAAAATACCCTTGAGTTAGAATGGGGTTGGCTTTAATTAATTTGTAATATAGAGGGTTGTTGCTTTGGAAGCTAAGTACCTTGGAAAGGTATTCCAACCGCAAGGTTGACAGTTCGATTCTGTAGCCCTCTGCCAAATGCCCCTTAATTGGGGTTTTTTTTCGTCCAAAGAAATCCACACAACCCCCGTCATTACTCACATTCACTTGTATTAGTGTTTTTTAAGGTTTATTATGGCTTTAAGAAATCCAGCATTATTGGGGGTATTATTGGGGGCAGTTTAAAGTACCCCCAAATGAGATACCCCCAAAGTGATGATAAAGGGCGTAAATCATGGCACTAACCGACATTCAAGTTAAAACTGCAAAGCCTAAAGAGAAAGACTACAAGCTGGGTGATGCTGGCGGCCTGTATTTGCTGGTTACTAAAGCGGGCGGTAGGTTATGGCGGCTTAAATATCGCTTTGATGGTAAAGAAAAAGTATTGAGCTTCGGCGCTTATCCAGCCATATCACTTTTAGAAGCGAGGGGGCGGCGTGACAATGCCCGTGAACAATTAGCCAATGATACCGACCCTAGCGACACGCTCATAATAAAGAAAATTGAAAGCCTAGATAACAAAGCTAACACATTCAAAGTGTGGGCTGAAAATTGGCTGACACATTGGAAAGCTGACAAAGGCATACGCCATATTGGACACACTACAAAGCGGCTAGAGCTTGATATTTACCCCGCGCTTGGGGCTTTACCAATTGCCGACATAGAAAGCCCCCAAGTGGCTGATGTAGTGAGAGCAATTGCAGCACGCGGCGCGTTAGACATTGCTAAACGAGCTTATCAGATTATTGGGCAGGTGTTTAGATACGCCATTGCAAACGACAAAAGCGGCAAGGTAAAGCGTAACCCTGCCAGTGATATTAAGCCTAGCGATATAATCCCGTCACGCCATAAAGAAAACTTTGCAAGGGTGGATATTAAAGAAATGCCCGCCTTGCTACGTGCTATTGATACCAGTGAAACCCGCGCGATGACACGCATAGCCATTAAAATGATGGCCTTAACCTTTGTGCGTACTAGAGAATTGATCGAGGCTGAATGGTGCGAGTTTGATATAGAGGCTAAAGTGTGGCGCATACCCGCCGAGCGCATGAAAATGAAAAGCCCCCATATTGTGCCACTAGCCGCGCAAACAATAGACCTACTCAAAGCACTGCAAGCAATAACAGGCCATACAGCCTATTTATTCCACAATCAAAACGATTACAGCAAGACTATGAGTAACAACACCATATTGAAAGCGTTAGAGCGCATGGGCTATAAAGGCCGCATGACTGGACACGGTTTTAGAGGTGTAGCATCAACACAGTTGCGTGAGATGAATTATGCGGGTGACCATGTTGAAATTCAACTCGCCCACTTGGTTGGTAATGCCACACAAAGAGCGTATGACAGCGCAAAATATATACCACAACGTACAGCCATGATGCAGCACTGGGCTGATTATTTAGACGAACTAAAAGCGGGTGCAAAGGTGTTGCCATTTAAGCAAGCCTAAATAATCCAGTGACAACCCTTGATTGTGATACTAAATAAAGATACTATTTAACCGTGAAAACAAAACACGCTAAAACACTCAAGCTGATTTACAGCAAGCCAATATCTGCAAACATTCAATGGCGCGATATTGAAGCCCTGCTAATTAGTTTAGGGGCGGAAATAAGCGAGCGTGAAGGCTCGCGCGTGCTGATTAAACTATTCGATGATAGGCGCGTGTTTCATAGACCACATCCAAGCCCGAACACAGATAAAGGAGCAGCGGTGGCAGTTAAACAATGGCTAAAGTTAAATGGAGTGAAACCCAATGAATAAAATGCAGATTAACGACATCAACGCTGTAATTAGTTACGACCCTGATATAAATCTGTTTCGTGGTGAGTTTGTAGGGCTTAATGGTTATGCAGATTTTTATGCGACTGATGTAGAAGGTTTAAAAAAAGAAGGTGCGCTATCACTCAAGGTATTTTTAGAGGCTTGCGAAGCGGACAAGGTAAACCCTTATAAACATTATTCAGGCAAGCTAATCACGCGCATAAATCCTGATTTACACGCACTAGCAGCAGAAACAGCTAAAGCCCAAGGGGTGAGCCTAAATGCACTTATTGAACGTGCTATACAGCATGAAATAGCCGCTTAAAACCCATTTAACGCGATTTAAGCCATTATTTAATGCTAGTGGTGACCTTGTAGAATATTTAGATTAAAACCAGTTTAACCACACCTAGCGCGTGACTAATTACCGCGGGCGAACACCAAACCCCTTGGCTGGTGTGGTTTCTTATTTTTGGGGTAGTAAAGGGGCGTTATGAGTAAGTTGTTCAAGCTAAAAAAATGGCTAACTATTGAAGATACTGCAAAGCATCTGACATCAATTTTTGATGAGCCTGTAAAAGATTATGATGTTCTTAGATTTGCATTAGATGGGCATTAAAAAATTTCAGTAAATCTTGTTAATCATGCCACAGCGAGAAAGTGTAAAGTTGTTTCGCTACAAAATGTTAGAAAAGTACCATCACTCGATGGTAACTGTTTAATTGCTTTAGGTATGTGTCTTGAAGATGGCAATTTTTTGGAAAGAGAAAGTGGAGTTATATCTATTGAGGGCGTGATGGATTTAATGATGCTTGGTAATGAGGCGCTTGATATAGAACATGAGTACCAACAATTAACTAG
>CAINBI010000002.1 GCA_903846555.1 uncultured Pseudomonadota bacterium | reverse complement strand
TAGAAACGATAGGCAATGCGAACGAAGAAGTGATAAGAAAGTATGTTCAAAATCAGCTTGCAGAAATGAGCAAAGGTGAGAAAAGTAGCCAACAGTTGGGTTTGTTCTAAAACTCGGTCGCTTGCGGCCGAGTAGTTTATTATAAAATTTCCAATTATCGTCATTCCCGCGAAGGCGGGAATCCAGTTAACTAGTTGATTCGACTAGATTCCCGCCTTCGCGGGAATGACGGAATTGATATGTTTTAAGATTAAAAAGCACTCGTGCAAAGCTCTCATGTGCTCTTATTAAGGATTTAACATGTTTAGAATCAGCCAGTACATGCAAGAAATTGCCAAGCCAACGCCGCTAAGCCCTAAGCGGAATCCACCCGGCCCGGTGGTGATTTGGAATTTAGTGCGACGTTGCAACCTCACCTGCCAGCATTGCTATTCAATTTCAGCCGACAAAGATTTCCCCGGTGAATTAAACACGCAAGAAGTCTTTACGGTGATGGATGACCTTAAAGCGTTTCATGTGCCAGTGCTCATTCTATCGGGCGGCGAACCCTTACTGCGACCTGATATTTTCGACATTGCACGTCGCGCCAAAAGCATGGGTTTTTATGTCGGTTTATCTTCCAATGGCACACTCATTACCGAAGCTAATATCGCACAAATTGCCGAGATAGGCTTTGATTATGTAGGCGTCAGCTTAGACGGCATTGAAGCCACGCATGATAAATTTCGCCGTAAACAAGGCGCATTTAAAGAGTCGCTACATGGCATTAAATTGTGTCGCGAAGCTGGCATCAAAGTTGGTGTGCGTTTCACATTAACACAAGATAATGCGCACGACTTACCCGCGTTATTGCAACTAACGGAAGACCAAGGCATTGATAAATTTTATCTATCGCATCTCAATTATGCAGGTCGTGGCAACATCAATCGCAAGCATGATGCGGTGATGGAAACCACGCGTAATGCCATGGACTTGTTGTTCGACACTTGTTGGAACGATATTCAGCAGGGCCGCCACCGTGAATTTGTCACGGGTAATAATGATGCTGATGGCGTGTATTTGCTGTTCTGGGTACGCAAAAACTTCCCGCATCTAGAAGAGCATATTCGCGCCAAGTTGGCGCAATGGGGCGGCAATAGCAGCGGCGTTAATGTGGCGAACATCGACAATTTAGGCGTGGTGCATCCAGATACTTTTTGGTGGCATTATCCGCTGGGCAATGTAAAAGATCGGCCGTTTTCAGAAATCTGGCAAGACACCTCAGACCCATTGATGGCGGGCTTTAAAGCAAGCCCCAGAAAGTTAAAAGGCCGTTGTGGCGAATGTGCCTATTTTGATATATGTGGCGGCAACACGCGGGTACGGGCGCAGCAACTGACAGGCGACCCCTGGCAAGAAGACCCAGCCTGCTATTTAACTGATGAAGAAATTGGCGTCGCAGCAGGTGGCGAGCGCATCAAAATGACGCCTTATATACAAATTAGGCGGGTTGTTTAATGCGCGCCTTCAGCCTGTTTCTGTTGCTGACAATCGTCAGTCTGCAAGGTTTTGCGGCAGATGCGCCCGCGCTATTCTCACAAAACTGTGCCAGTTGTCACGGGGCAGATCGGCTTGGCGGCACAGGGCCAGCCTTATTGCCAGAGAGCCTAGAGCGACTAAAAAAACTGGAAGCGCTTAAAACCGTGACAGAAGGCCGCATCGCCACACGCATGCCAGCCTTTGCTGACAAACTTAGCCAAGAAGAAATCCAGTCTCTAGTGGATTATGTTTTTACGCCGCTGGCCACCCCGCCCAACTGGGGTGATGCGGAAATTCGCACATCAAGAATAGAAGTGCATGCGCCAAATAGCTTGCCGAATAAGCCAGCTTTTAGTGCTGACATGCTGAATTTATTTATTGTGGTGGAAACTGGCGACCATCATGCCACGTTGCTGAATGGTGATACTTTTGAGCCTATCAAGCGATTCCCCACACGCTTTGCCTTACATGGTGGCCCAAAATTTTCACCAGATGGCCGTTATGTTTACTTTGCTTCCCGCGATGGCTGGGTCTCAAAATTTGACATCTGGAATCTGGAATATGTGGCTGAAATTCGCGTGGGTATCAACACGCGCAATATTGCCGTTTCCAGCGATGGCCGTTACGTAATGGCGGCTAATTATCTGCCGCACACGGTTGTGGTGTTGGATGCGAGCGATTTATCCCTCATCAAAACCATTCCTGCGCTTGATGAAAAAGGTCAAACCTCACGCGTTTCGGCCGTGTATGATGCCGCGCCGCGTAAAAGCTTTATCGTCGCATTAAAAGACCTAGCAGAACTATGGGAAATCAGTTACGACGACAAGGCCGCACCTATATTTCAAGGCTATGTGCATGACTACAAAATGGCGGAAGCAATTGCCTTACCCGGCAAACTCAATCCGCGCCGCACGCCGCTAGAAGCCGTGCTGGACGACTTCTTTTTTGACCAAAGTTATACGCACTTAATCGGCGCCTCGCGCGAGGGCAAAGGTCAGGTGGTTAATCTGGACATTCGCCGTAAAATCGCCGACTTGGCGCTACCCGGCATGCCGCATTTAGGCTCGGGCATCACTTGGCAATGGCAAGGTAAGCCAGTGCTCGCCACGCCCAACCTTAAAGACGGGGTAATTACCGTGATAGATATGCAAAACTGGCAGGTCGTAAAACAAATCAAAACGCCAGGCCCAGGCTTTTTTATGCGTAGCCACGAAAATACACCTTACGCTTGGACCGATGTATTCAATGGGGTAGAAAAAGATACCTTACAGCTGATAGATAAACAAACACTAGAGATTGCCGCAACGCTGACACCTTCCCCCGGAAAAACTGCGGCGCATGTGGAATTTACTCGAGATGGTAAATATGCACTTGTCAGCGTATGGGAAAAAGACGGCGCACTGGTGATTTATGATGCCAAAACCCTGCGCGAAGTTAAACGGTTGCCGATGAACAAACCTTCAGGCAAGTACAACGTTTATAACAAAATTACGCGATCATCTGGCACTAGCCACTAGCCCAGCATAAGTGATTAACAAGACGTTTAAGTATTGACACAAAACTGCCACAGACAAGAAAATTATATAGGCCTATACTAGCAATCAGAAATATCATTCTCTTTGAAAGGTAAAGCGCGATGGCCAGTAAAAAAGCGAACGTAAGTTATTTAGAGAAAGCTGAAAATTTGACGGCAGAAGCCGCAGCAGGATTGCTGAGTCGGCTAAGAGGTAAGCTGCCTAAGCGGCTGGATAAGAACAAAATCAGCCGGCTTGATGCGTTGGCCATGCAGCTTGAAATCGAGGATGAGCAGCTTTCAGAATGGCGCGAGAGAATGTATGCAATACAATCGAGCGAAGCTACCAAAAGTGCTCAGGCGGCTATTTGTTAAATTTACAGCTCCTAGGTTTTGGGCAGTAGTTTAAGTCGCAGCAGATTAAGGTATAGTGGAGTAAGATTTCAACCATTTATAGACTCAATAAGTCTGGACTCACCTTATGAAACATATTCTTATTGCCAATACCAAGGGCGGTAGCGGCAAAACCACGCTGGCGACCAATCTTGCTGGCTATTTAGCCACGCTGGGCGGCTCTGTGGTGCTATCCGATTTGGATCGTCAGCAATCCTCCACGCAATGGATTTTGCGTAGGCCCGCTGAGTTGCCCTTAATTTACCCGCACAATCCAAGAGTTAAGGCGATGCCCGCCGCCGAGACTGAATGGCTAGTGACTGATTCTCCTGCTGGTTTGCGCGATGAAAAGCTTTCAGAGGCGATTAAACAAGCCAATTGCGTGATTATCCCAATTCAGCCATCAGCCTTTGATATTGGCGCTACCAGTGATTTTCTGGATAGATTAACCGAGGAAAAAGCCATACGAAAGAATAAAACCTTTGTTGCTTTGGTCGGAATACGCGTCAATGTTCGTACTCACGCTGCCGCAATGCTTGCTGAATTTATGGAGCAGACGGGTTTTCCTGTGCTGACTTACCTTCGTAATGCGCAGGTTTATGCCACGGCGGCAGAGCAGGGCGTAAGCTTATTTGATATGCGCCCGTCTATGGTTGCACAAGATGTTGAGCAATGGACGCCACTGCTGGATTGGGTTATGGAAGCCACCGCCCCGTAGTTTTCTGGGTGACGGCGATGTGGTTCGCGATAGGCGGCACAGTATCATGCGCTCTGCATACAGCTAAACTACATTAAAACCACTGCCCTGAGAGCCGCTCTGCTATTGCCTCGCAGGGCAGCTCTTTTAAGCCTCTGTTTTTAATGCCTTGATAATGTCGACTTTTAGCTGCTGTTTTTGATGGGCTGAGAGTGGTTCTGCCATATGCACACGCATGGTTTCGCCCCAATGTGAATTAGGAAAGTGCCTGTCGTTTTCAAAGCGTGGAATCACATGCCAGTGCATATGTGGCGTTTTATTACCTAAGCTAGCCAGATTGATTTTGCTGGGTTGCAATACCTGGCGCACGGCTTGTTCTGTGGCAAATACCACAGACATGATATGCACGCGCTGCGCCTTATCTAAATCGGTCATTTCCTTAACATGCGCCAAGCATTCAACACGGCAATAGCCTGGATAATCGACATCGTTTAATAACACTACACGACAATCATGATCTTGCCATAAGGTTTCGTGTGGCGTCGGTTCACATAATGGACAAGTACTACTGACGTCCAGAGCAGGCGGCAATGCCATTATGATGCTGCCAACATGCGCTCTAAAGTCAGTTTGGCCAGCTTGGCTTCGTGCGCGGGTACTTTAATTTGGTTCACAACCTTGCCATCCACCAGATTTTCCAGCACCCAGGCTAAGTGTTGAGGGTCAATACGCGCCATGGTTGAGCATTCACACACCACATGGCTCATAAATTGCACCAGCTTGCCCTGCGGCTTCATGTTTTCTGCCAAACGGTTGACCAGATTAAGCTCAGTACCTACCAGCCACTTGCTGTTTTCTGGCGCGTCACTGACTGTTTTTAAAATATATTCCGTTGAGCCAACATAATCAGAATGCAGGCACACTTCAAACGGCGCTTCAGGATGCGAAATCACAAAACCATCGGGATGTTCCGCACGAAATTTGGTGATATTTTGTAAGCGGAACATTTGATGCACCGCGCAATGGCCCTTCCACAGTAATATTTTCGCGTTCTTGATTTGCTCAACCGTTAAACCGCCCATCGGTTGATCGGGGTCCCAAATCGGCATTTGCGCCAGCGGAATGCCCATTTTATGACCAGACCAACGGCCTAGGTTTTGGTCGGGAAAAAACAACACTTTTTCGCGCTGCGCAAAGCCCCATTCAATAATTTTAGTTGCGTTGGTGCTCGTGCACACAATGCCGCCATGCTCACCGCAAAAAGATTTAAGGTCGGCGGCCGAATTAATGTAAGTGACAGGCGTGATTTGCGCATCAAAATTCAGCACTTTATTTAGCTCACGATAACTGCGCTCAACTTTGGCCAGATTCGCCATATCTGCCATTGAACAGCCTGCAGCAAGGTCGGGCAGTATTGCGATTTGATCAGGGCGGCTTAAAATATCCGCCACTTCAGCCATAAAATGTACGCCTAAGAATACAATATATTCGGCGTCTAAGTTTTCTGTGTAGCGTGAAAGTTTTAGTGAATCACCTGTGTAATCGGCATGCTGATAAACCCCATCATTTTGATAATGGTGGCCTAAAATCACCAAGCGTTTACCCAGTTTTTCTTTTGCGGCAATAATTCGGCGCTGGCAATCAGCGTCATCAGCCGCTTGAAAACGCTCAAATTTAATGGGGATGCTTTGGCCAGTGGGTTTAGTGTCTGTTTGCATGATTTTTACTTAAATAAGGTCTTAGAGTTCTAGGGTGTCTTTAGGCGCTATATTTTACAACGTTAGGCCATGTTGCTCACCTAATTTACGCAAGGCATCGACATTCGTCCATGAAAAAACACGGGTTGCGGCTTCTCGCCAATCTACCCACTCATATTGCACATGCTCATCTGGCGCACATTTAATCGCTAGCGGCGCTGGCAATGTTAAGCCAAACACATGTTCGATATTGTGTGTTACTTCAGGCGCGTAACGGTAGCGCCAATGCGGATAGATTTCGTATTCCTTCATCACATGCCAGTCCTGCAAGTCATATTGAGTGGCATCCAGCCCCGTTTCTTCCCGCACTTCACGAATAGCGGTTTGCAGCGGTGTTTCGCCCACCTCTAAGCTGCCTGTTACCGATTGCCAAAAGCCTTTTTTATCGGCACGCTCCATTATCAGCACCTTTAAATTTTGGGTATGAATCAGCACTAATGCAGAAATAGGCGTTTTAAACATGCGTGCTTGGCTATTTTTTTGCGGTGCTAATGGCATTGGTTAAATTTCTTGGCAACTGAAAAACCACGCTTTCAATGACGCCTTGCAACTCTTGTACTTGGTTTGCACCTAGTGTTTGTAATTTCTCAATCACCTCTTTCACCAATATTTCAGGGGCTGATGCCCCAGCGGACACGCCAATTTTATGTTTACCGCTTAGCCACTCAGGTTTAAGAAAGCTGGCGTTATCAATCATATAAGCCTCTACGCCCTGATTTTCGGCCACTTCACGCAACCTGTTTGAATTAGAGCTATTGGGTGAGCCGACGATAATGACTAAATCACAATCCTTCGCCATAATTTTAATCGCATCCTGCCGATTTTGTGTGGCATAACAAATATCATCACTTTTTGGCGCATTGATTTGTGGAAATTTAGCTTTAAGCGCATGGATGACCAAGGCTGCATCATCCATAGACAGCGTCGTTTGCGTGACAAAAGCCAGTTTTTGTGGATTCATCACCGTTAAACTGGCAACGTCATCAGGCGTTTCTACTAAATAGATGCCTTTACCCACAGGCACGCTTTCTACTGCATCTGCCCCTGTTTTTGTATCGTCAATCTGACCCATAGTCCCCTCAACCTCAGGGTGTCCTTTATGGCCAATCATAATAATTTCCATGCCAGCCGCACGCATTTTAGCCACTTCAATATGCACTTTAGTGACTAAAGGGCAGGTGGCATCAAAGACCGTTAAGCCGCGCACTTCCGCCTCGGCACGCACCGCTTTAGAAACGCCATGTGCGCTAAATATTACGGTGCTGCCAGTTGGAATTTCATCCAGCTCTTCAATAAATACCGCGCCTTTAGCGCGAAGCACATCGACGACAAACTTGTTATGCACCACTTCGTGACGCACATAAATGGGCGCACCAAACTTTTCCAGCGCTTGCTCAACAATAATGATGGCGCGATCAACACCCGCACAAAAGCCACGCGGATTAGCTAACAAAATATCCAGCACTGGCGCAAGGGGTAGCGCAGGGGATGATGGGTTATCGGTCATACACACTTTTTATTCATAAAAATTCACTCAAGGTATAATGCGTATATTAACCTATATTCGGACGTGCTAAAAATGCAGGCACGCTTAAAAATGAACAAAACCGCCGTTAAAAACATGAGTGCTAAAAACACTGCAACGCTATTAATTACCTGTCCAGATAGCAAGGGCATTGTTGCCGCCATTGCTGATTTTTTATACCAGCACAATGCCAATATTTTGCATGCCGATCAACATCAGGATGCTGAAAATAAACTGTTTTTAATGCGCGTGGAATGGGATTTAGTTGGATTTGCCCTGTTACCTGCTGATTTTGAGCAAAATTTTACGCAAATTGCTGGCCGATTTAACATGGAATGGGAACTTAAACTCTCACAAAAACCATTGCGCATGGCCATTATGGTGTCGCAATACGACCATTGCTTAGCGGATTTGTTGCATAGACATAACAATGGCGAGTTAGTCTGTGAAATCCCACTGATTATTAGTAACCACCGTGAGACTGAAGCGCTGGCAAAGTTCTACGGTGTCGATTTTCATTTCATTAAGGTCAATAAAGACAACAAAGCGGACGCAGAGGCACAGCAGTTTGCCTTATTTGCACAGTATGAAATTGACTTGATCGTGTTGGCGCGCTACATGCAGATTCTATCGCCAGAATTTGTGGCGCGTTACCCTAAGCAAATTATCAATATTCATCACTCGTTTCTGCCAGCGTTTATTGGCGCGCGTCCATATCATCGTGCTTTTGAGCGTGGCGTTAAGTTAATCGGCGCAACGGGTCATTATGTGACAGAAGTGCTGGATGAAGGCCCGATTATTGAGCAAGATATTGACCGCATATCACACCGAGATCAGGTGGAAGATTTAATCCAAAAAGGCCGCGATTTAGAGCGTATTGTGCTGTCAAAAGCGGTGCGCTGGCATATAGAAAATCGCATTCTGCTTTATTCTAATAAAACCGTGATATTTGATTAGCCTTGCTTTAAGTCGAGATGGCTAGACGTAAAAAAAGCGAAGTTAAAACTTCGCTTTTTTATTGGGCATTTACCTATTTATTCAGTTGCAGGTGCGTCCAATGCAGGAATTGCGGGTTCATCAACCGCTGCAATTTCTGGTAATGCTTCATCGGCGTAAGCAACAGGTACAGCATTCAAAGCAAAAGCAAACAGCAAACCTAATAAAAGCTTTCTCAATTTCTTCCCCTTATTTGCAATATAAACTAGCACTATAAAATACTTGAAGTAAGATTTTCCCCTACCCAAGTAAGAATTTACTCTTAGTTTAAGTGGGGTATTCAGCTAAATGCTGTGATGGTAAAATTATGAATGGAATCAAATACATCACAAGAGCGATCTGCCTCGCCCCGCGCCAGAGTTGACTACCCGCGCAACTACGCTGAATTTCTGGCATGGTTTCACAATGAT
>CAINBI010000001.1 GCA_903846555.1 uncultured Pseudomonadota bacterium | reverse complement strand
CGATAGGCAATGCGAACGAAGAAGTGATAAGAAAGTATGTTCAAAATCAGCTTGCAGAAATGAGCAAAGGTGAGAAAAGTAGCCAACAGTTGGGTTTGTTCTAAAACTCGGTCGCTTGCGGCCGAGTAGTTTATCTGTGATAGTCAGTTTAGCGAACAAGCACGTAGCGATTATAGGCGGAGGGTGCGCGGGTTTAAGCGCAGCTGCCGCGCTAGTTGATAAGGGCTTTCAAGTCACCATTTTTGAGTCTAGCCCGCAACTGGGCGGACGTGCCCGTACCGTGGCTGTCGAAAATAATAATCTGATGCAATTGCTGGACAACGGGCAGCACATTTTACTCGGCGCATATCGCGAAACCTTGGCCTTATTACGCAAAGCAGGTGTAGATGAGACGCAAGTTTTTTTACGGTTACCATTGCAAATTAATATGCAATTTACTTCAGAGAAATCAGCCTTTTCATTAAAGTCTGTCGACTTTTTACCCGCACCGCTAAATATGCTTTTCGGCTTGCTATGCTGTCGCGGATTAAGTTTTTCTGAACGCATGTCCGCCATAAAACTCATGCTTCATCTTAAAAAAATGCATTATCAAGTGGCTAGCGATACGCCCTTGGCGGAATTTTTAATGCAGCATAGGCAGTCAGCTAAGTTGCTTAAAATGCTGTGGGAACCGCTATGTTTAGCCGCGCTTAATACGCCGATTGAAATTGCCAGCACCAGCATATTTTTAAATATATTGCGTGATACGTTTATGGGTAACAAAAGAAATAGTAATTTTTTATTACCCCGCTTGGATTTATCTCGAATGATCTCCCAACCAATCGCGCAATATATACAAGCTAAGGGCGGTGAAATAAAACTAAATACGCGCATTAACAAGCTTAAAATTGAAGTGAACGGTTTTAGCCTAGAAACAAAGGAAGGGACATCTTATTTCAGTGATGTGGTGATTGCAGTGTCGCCAGCAAGAATCGACAAGCTCATAGGAGATATACCAACGCTACAGCATGCCTTGCAACAGACGCAAGCCTTCGTCTATCAGCCAATCTACACAATCTACTTTCAGTATCCAGCAGATACCAAGCTACCTAGCGTGATGACTGGACTCACTAATGCGCTGGGCCAGTGGGTATTTGATCGAGGCCAACTCTGTGGTCAAATAGGCCTCGTTGCCGTGATTGTGAGTGCGAAGGGAAAACATCAGCAACTGAGCCAAGATGAGCTGGCCCTGACCATAGCCGAAGAGCTTAATCTAGCATTTTCTGACCTGCCAAAACCATTGTGGTATAAAGTGATTGCTGAGAAACGCGCTACTTTTTCATGTGAGGTAAATCTGGCGAGACCTACTAATAGAACTGCGCAGCCTAGGTTGTTTTTGGCGGGTGATTATACCTATGCAGATTACTCCGCCACGATAGAAGGTGCGATTAGAAGCGGTATTAAGTGCGCTGAGTTAATTGCAAATACTTAGGGAATACCAACAAACAAAGTCTTACAGCTAAGGGAAATTCGCATTATCGCTGCTGGCCTTATTTAAAAGGCACCCTAAATGATGCTCTGCGAGGCAATACCAGAGCGGCTCTCAGGGCATCTTATCTTCGTGAATTTCAACTGACTGGCTTTGAATATTGTGTGTTTTAAATATAGCAGTACTCAGTGGCTAGGCCGACTTTATCCTGTTAACGTTAACTTTCTAGCTAAGGGCCTCAATTTAACTGGATGTTAGTGAATTCGAATATACTGTTTTAACTTGATAGATTATGACTAATATGACTAAAAACATACCAGCGTTACCAGTGTCCGCCAATGAGATATGTGCTTGGATTTTAACGGCTTTTGTTTTGCTTTTTATTCTAATGTTTAATTTACTACCAGCCTTGCTTGCTGGACTGCTGGTCTATGAGTTAGTGCACATTATCACTCCCTATATAGCGCATTGGTTTCCAAGCAAGCGACCTAGTAAACGTTATAAATTCTGGGCCGTAGGAATTCTGGTGGTAATTATTGTTAGCTTACTTGCCTTTGCTGGTGCTGGTTTGGTCGCTTTTTTAAGATCAGACTCGGGAAGTGTCACAATGTTGCTGGCAAAAATGGCGCAAATTATTGAAGATTCACGCAAAATTTTACCTAGGTGGTTGCTTGAACATTTGCCTGTGGATGCGGTTACCTTTAAGGAGCAAGCCGCAACTTGGTTGCGTGCGCATGCAGATGAGTTGCAAGTGGTTGGAAAAGAGGCTGGCCGCGCTACGGCACATATACTTATTGGGATGATAATCGGTGGAATTTTAGCGTTGCGTGATGTAGTAGTGATCGAGCACTTTAAGCCGTTTGCACGCGCAATGGTGGGGCGTAGTAGTTTACTTAGCGATGCTTTTAGGCGTGTGGTGTTTGCACAGTTGCGGATTTCAGCGATTAATACTACGTTTACTGCAATTTACTTAATGGTTGTGCTGCCGTTAATGGGCGTTCATCTGCCGCTTGTTAAAACTATGGTGGCCATTACATTTATCGTGGGTCTGATTCCTGTTATTGGTAATTTAGTTTCTAACACCGTTATCGTGGTTGTGAGCCTGAGTCAGTCATTGAGTGTGGCTATGGGTTCCTTGGTTTATTTAGTGGTTATGCATAAGTTTGAGTATTTTTTGAATGCCCGTATTGTTGGCAGTCAAATTCGCGCAAATGCTTGGGAGTTGCTAATTGCCATGTTGGCGATGGAAGCTGCCTTTGGCTTAACTGGTATAGTTGCTGCGCCGATTTATTATGCTTATATTAAATCGGAATTACGTGCCAGAGATCTAGTTTAGATTAGAGCAATATATTTTCCGAGCTATCTAGCAACACTTTATTAACTGCATCAGGGTTGCCCGTCCAGAAATAATAAAACTCACGTATCACTGCCAAAAATAACTGTTTATTTTCTTTCATAGTAAACAGTGGCAATGTTAGATCAACGACTGTGCGATAAGACTTATTATTTTTCACTGGCGCATCTCTAAGACGTATCAGTATGATTTTCGCTAACTTAACCCGTGCGTCTAATAAGGGCTGCTCAGCACCTTCAGCACGCAATGCTTGTGTATAAGCTTTTAATGACCAACTTTCTGAAGTGTCGAATTTTTCGGTGTCCAAACTATCCGTTAATGACTTTAGTGTGCCTAGCAAAGGCTTCCAATGATCTAATCCAAGATCAAAGCCATAATGTAAGTCAAATAAAGCAATTGTTTTAATGTCCTTCATCCAGAATGGATAAAACTCACGAGCGATATTGAGGTTTCTATGCCAATTGTTTGCTGGAATCGTTTTCATGACAATATCTAGTGCTTTGCTATATTCAACGCGATCTAGCATTTTCCCCGCAAGACTTAATGTTAATTGATCTAAAAATAATGAATGCTTATACAATACTCCACTAGTAGCGCCTTTGGTTTGTAACAGTTTTAAGTACGCGTCAGCGGCTTCTTTTTCACGGTTTATATGCATTCTTTTTTATTTCCTTTGCTTTTCGCCAATATGCATTTCACCGCGTTGTTTTGCCAAAATCACTTGTCTTTGACGTTCTGTCAGGCTGGCGCGCTTTACTTCTGAAATTTTATCGTAGCAATAAGGGCAGGAGATGCCTGGTGTATATTGCGTGCTTTGCATCTCTGCGGGCGATAATGGGTGGCGGCATGCGTAACATTGGTCAAAATCGCCCACTTCTAAATTATGTTTGACGGCTACGCGCTGGTCAAACACAAAACATTCGCCTTCCCACATGCTTTCTGCTTCAGGCACGGTTTCCAGGTATTTTAAAATGCCGCCTTGTAGATGAAATACTTCTTCAAAACCTTGATCCATCATGTACGAAGAGGCTTTTTCGCAACGAATACCGCCAGTGCAAAACATCGCGACTTTTTTGTGTTTAGTCTTATCAAAATGCTCAGCTATATAAGCTGGAAACTCACGAAATGTCTTGGTTTTTGGGTCAATCGCGCCTTTAAATGTACCTATGTCTACTTCGTAATCATTGCGCGTATCAATTAAAAGTACTTCAGGATCAGAAATAAGTGCATTCCAATCTTCTGGTTTTACATAGGTGCCGACTAATTTGGTGGGGCTTACGCCAGGAACACCTAGCGTGACAATTTCTTTTTTAAGTTTTACTTTCATTCGGTAAAACGGATGTTCGCTGGCAAATGATTCTTTGTGTTCTAAATCGGCAAAGCGGTCTTTAAACAAAGGATTGGTGCGTAAAAAATTAAGCAGATTATGAATATCTTGAGGTAAACCAGCAATGGTGCCATTGATGCCTTCCTCGGCAAGTAGCAACGTACCTTTGATATGATTACTTTCACAAGCCTTTAGCGTAGGCTCTTGCAGGGCTTCGTAGTCGGGTAGGCTGACGAATTTATAGAGCGCAGCAGTCAGATACTGCGGGGCTGAATTTTGGTACTTTAGGTGCGTGGTCATGGCAATAGTAAAAATTATAAAATGTTATTTTATCACTTGCGCAAGGCTTAACCAGAATTGGTATTATTTTGTGGGCAAAATAAGCAGTATCTCACCGTTGCCAGCGCAGGCTGCATCGCCCACAAAGCGCTGAACCCGTAACGTTTGTATACTACTGAATTTTGTTTTATATTGCGCAAATGATTTGAACATTAAGCTTAAAAATGGCAAAGTATGAAACCCGCAATCTTGAATCGTCATGTGCAGTTTTGGCATTTTAGTGAGTAATAAAGTACCGCGCTTCATGTTGAAGCAAGCGTATTCGCCAACGCTGCCGAATACGCCTATGGTGCCAGCAATCATGCGACTGGCGCAGTAATCGCCAGCATTACCTTCAATTAAAATTAAGCCTCTGCGCATTTGGTCGCCCACGCGGTCGCCGGTATTGCCTTTAATAATGACAGTGCCGCCACGCATGCCTTTGCGTAGGCCAGCACTTGCGCCGCCCAAAAAGTCACCAGTATTGCCTTTAATCGTCAGTAAACCGCTGACCATATTGCAGGCGGCATAAGCCAGTGTATTGCCTTGGCATTGAATCTCACCTTTTTTAAGATTATAGCCAAGGTAAGCGCCAGCATCGCCTTCAATGACCATGTTGCCAGACGCCATATTTGCGCCTAAATAATCTAGCTTGTGGCTGCTATTTTTAAAGAAAATGTTTTGTGCATCATCGCCAGAAATCTCAAAAATTTCGTCTACACGGCATTGGCTATTACCATAGTGAAGCAGCATGCTTGCAATATCTGACGGTGATTTATCCGCCAAATGTGTAGAGTTAAGCAACTGGCAATTTAAGCTTAGCTGTAGTGGTTTTTTTAAGGTAAAAGTGAGTGCATTCATACGGCTTTTTTACCCATAATTTCATGTAATTTAAAATGGTGCGGACCTAGTTTGCCGCCGTAATTGCCAGCTGAAATGCGTTTTACACCGCTGGCTTCACCTAAATTGCAAATGGCTTGTATGCCTACGCGCATAGATTCTGCAATATCTTCAAAGTTTAAACCGTCGATGACGATTTCCATCACACTTTCAATTTCAGGTGAAAGTTCGGTATTGGTGACGCCTTTTAAAGTCGGGCAAAAGGCATCATTGGTAGAAGCAAACATGGTTTTGTACTTACTGCCAACTTTTGAGCCTGAGCGCACAACGCCGCCTGGGAACGGCATAATGACGTTAGGAATCAATTTCATTGCCTCTATTGCCGCCTCAGCGGCTGCTAGTGCGGCGGGTTGTGAAGTGGCTAAAATCAAAAAGTTACCGCCGCCAATCGCCCGCACCATGCCTGTGGTTTCTTCGCATAAAAATTCGCCATCCATCACTGGAATGCGCCAGTAACGTTTGGACATGCCATTGGCATTGGAAAATAATTTTGAGGTTTGATAGCCATCGCCAAAAAAGCGTAGATTTTTACCTAAGTTGATGTGGTCTTCGCTTTCTATGCCAGCAAAAGCGGCGGCAGTCGGGCAGGTGAGTATGCATTGGCCCATGCGTGTTTCCAGTTGTTGCATCAGCACTTTGCTACCCATTGCAAACATCAATATGCTTAAGCCCGGTCGGCCATCTGGCGTTTCATCGGCGCTAAGTTCGCGTTCTATGCCAGCTTCAACGCCGCAACCAATCACTGAGGTGGCAAAGCCTGTCATCGCATTAGCCGCGTGATAAGCCCATTTTAGGTTTTGTGCCGTGATAATGACCCGTGTGCCGCGCATATTGAATGCTTCGGCAAAGGTGTCATCTATTTGTACGCCATTAATCAACATATTTTAGTAATAATCTTTATAAATAATCGTATAAATAACAGCACGTTAAGCAGTAGGATCGCCTATTTGAATTTTGCCCACCCATTCTTCAATGTTGATGATACCTAATTGTTCTACTTTTTTCAGATCAGCTTCTAGCAATATATCTTGCACTAAATCTAACTGTTTCCAGCCAGCTAAAGGCGTTTCGCAATGCTCTCTAGGCACGTAACGTGAATCACGCACTTTGGTATATTGTGGAATATAACGCGGGCAGTTTTGCCAAAATTCAGACAATTTTACCGTCACTACAAAATCTGCTTCTTTGTAATGTGCCAGTAAAGCTGGGTCTTTAGAAATGCTGGCGGTGCCTTGTACGCGTAGGCGGTTAGGCGTTTCAAACGAGATAAATAATAGCCCAACTTGCGGATTGCCGCTGATATTACCCATAGAGAAAAACATGCCGTTGCCATCGTAACTCGGGAAAATCAATGTCGTACTATCTAGCACTTTCACAAAACCAGCATCGCCACCTTTGTATGAAACAGTAGGGCGGCCTTGATGGTCGATAGAGGATAAGTAGAACATTTCCACACTTTCCATGAAACCTTTAGCACCATCGTCAAACTCGGTTCTGCAAACAAGTTCTTCTACACGATCTGCCATGCCTCGGGTGCCAAAGTCATCTTGAATGCTACGGTGCTGCTCGCCATATAATCTACTCATCATCTACTCCTTTATTTAAAGGGTACCTCTATTAATCCAATTTCCGTTGCTATACCGCGTTGCTCATAAAAAATTATTCCTTACATATTATACATATGCGGCGTCCTAATTTTTTAATCGCGCCTTGTCTAGCTTAGTCACTTGAATTAATGGAGATGCCCTAAAGTCAGTGGGATGCTTGCTTGTTTTCATGTACGACTATACTGCCGCGACCATCATTAATTATTTCATCTTCACTAATCTTAAAATTTTCCAATTGAATCGTGTGATATTTATCGAAATAATCTTTTAATTCTTTTTCAACGCCAATATCAAACGCTGGTTTGGCGGTATGTGTTGCGCCCCAAGTGACTTTAACTACTTTGCCGTCTTTAACGACTAATTCGCCATCTTTAAACACATAATCAGGTTTGCTAAACATGGCTTCACGGTCAGGTTGATCAGTATATACGGTAATATCCGCTCCGCTGCCTTCGCCCAAATGACCTCTATCATTTAAGCCTATCAATTTGGCTGCGCCTGCACGCGTCATAATGGCAATTTCATAGAGGCTATATTCGCGGTCTAGGCTGGCTAAGTTACTCATGCCTTGTGCGTCTAAATTTAATTTGGCAAAGGTTTCGTTTCTAAAACTTTTATCCATCAATAGGCGAATAAGATGCGGATAGCTGGTAAATGGCGCGCCATTAGGGTGGTCAGTGGTTAAAAAGATGCGCCAAGGGTCTTCTGCTGATAGGAATATCTCTAGGCCAATCGCCCATTGCAGTGCATTGACATAGTTCTGATCTTTATATTTGAACGGCACCACGCCACAGCCTGCATCGCACTCAATGTCCATGATGACGGATTTTTTGGGATTGGCATGTTTGGAATTTAAGTGCTGCACCATACTATCGCCAGAGGCTGTCACGGTTTGGCCAAACAGAATCTGGCCAACATCAGCGGTAATATGTTTATGTTTGTTCAAAGCTTCAGAAATCTGCGCAGCCGCAGAAGAAAATTTCTTGTCGCCTTCAGTGCCGTAACTATGAAACTGAATGTGCGTTAAATGCATGGGCAAACCTTCTGAGGCGCCCATTGTATTCAATGTGGTTTCAAAGTTACCTGCCGCGCCTAAATTATTGCAATGCACATGCAAAGGCTTGGTTATGCCTAAATCATACACGGCACGACTCAGGCTTTTTAAAATTTTGCGTGGCGAGATATGGTAATAGCTGTGATTTTCATCTAGGTCTAATTTGCGCTGATTGAACTTAAACGCGCTAATGCCGCCTGGATTCACCACTTTAATGCCGATGGCTTGCGAGGCGTGCATAGTCCACGCTACATAATCGTTAATGGTTTTTTGATCTTTTTTTGCCGCTAACAAGCGCAAAAAGTAATCGTCGCTGCCCAACATTGCGTAGCCGCCTTTATCTATCATAGGCGTATCGCCCATTTCTAAATGCGCTTGGCGAGCATTGATTGGTAGCATCGCTGGCTCAAAAGCAGCGGTATAACCCATCTCAATATATCTAAAACCGGCATCAGTGGTGCTAGGCGTGGCATTGTGTGTGCAACTAGGCGTGCAAATATGCGCTTCTGGCTCGGTATAGTTTTTACGTTCCTGAAACTCAGGCAGCATCATGCGGGCGATATTTACTTTGCCGCCGCCAATGTGGCTGTGCATATCAATCGCGCCAGCCATCACTACTTTGCCAGTTAAATCATATGTTTGACTGATTTTTTCAGTGGCACTGGGTTTATGGATAATGCGGCCATTGCGAATGTAAATATCCTGAATAACCCCATTTTTGCCATGTTTAGGATCATAAATCCTACCGTTTTTAAGTTGAGTAATCATGTGAGGCTATCGTTAATTTGTGTAATTACATGGCTTAAAGTTGGCAAAGTAGATTCGCGAACTTTTTTTAAAGGCATTGAAACAACATTGTCCATGCGCGCCATAGCGCCGATATGGTCTATGCCAGGAATGCCTACGGGAATAAATACATCTGGCACGCGTTCAAACTGCATATTAGGATGGCCGATCACTATGGTTGGCACATTGCCTGCGGGCGGTATATGCGCGTTAAAAGTGCTAAGCCACAATAATGCATCACAACTTTTAAGTTGCTGTTCGCTAGAAAAATAATAAGCATCGTACTCAACTTTGCCATTCGTGAAGCGGTTTCTAGTCGGGAAGCCACTCAGCCAAGTGCTTGCGTTGTTCACGCTTAAATCGCCATCGCCAGCATTAAGTGGCAAGCCAGCAATACGGCTGGCTTCATTGTATTTGGCAATTAACTGTGTAATGCTTTGGATAGTAAGTTCTGCATGGGCGTATTTGAAATTACCTGCAGCCCAAACCACCACGGCATATTGCGCCGCTTTTAATTTTTCCAAAATGGTCAGTAATGAGGCAATAGGCACTCCGCCAATTTGTTCTATGACTGGTTTTTTCTGCAGAGGATTTTTGCTGTTCAATAATGCATGCAAGGCATTCATTATTTCTGGTAACTTTTCCATTTCAGCTTCAACTACCATAGGCTGTTTACCATCAGGGGAAATGCCTGCTTTGGTATTTTCTGCAGGTACGCCTAAGTAAATGATTTCTGGACTAGGTTTATCAAACATGCTATTGGCATTCCACACCAGTTTTTCAAAAAACCGTGGGTGGCTACTGACAATGTCAGTGCCAATCGCCAAAATAAGCGTGGCACGATTTTTAACTTCGGTAAGCGTGGTATTTTGCCAGCCGCTATTTTGCAAAGTTAAAGTGTTGCGCACAGCGCCTTCGCTATGCATGTGGTCTAGTGTAGCGCCAGTTTTTTGAGCTAAACTCATCACTGCACGCATGCCTGTTAGCTCTGTACCTAAGCCTGCGAATAAAGGTTGCTTGCTAGATAGTAATATTTTTGCCGCAACTTGAATGGCAGAATTTAAGTCGGTAGGTTTGCCTGCGACGCTGGCAGTCCTTACGCTAGTTGCAGAATAGGCTTGCTCAAAAAAAGAAACGCTTTTAGCACAGCCATTTTTGATGCTAATCGGAGAAGTTGAAACTAAGGCCACGTCATCACAAAGTAAGCCGCAAGCCGGGCAACTAAAGTCAAGGGATTGGCTTATATCATCGGAAGTTTTCATTTGATTAATATTTTGCCATAAAGTTATGTGATTTTAAACGCGAATTAAACATGTAAATATAAGGTTATTTTAAGAGTTAATTGGCGCACAACCCGCCAATATTTTAATCTCTACTACCTATTACTGGCAGTATATTCCAATCCAGAAATGAGTCTGAACGTAGTCAGATTTAATCTGATTGTTTGAACGCTGTTTTAACTCGGTCTGGTTAATAAATGTTGTTTTAGATTTGCCTTGCCGTTTTCACTCAAGCCTGTTTTTTCATG